>CBFGZJ010000006.1:0-21021 GCA_965653215.1 uncultured Sphingomonas sp.
GCAGGATCAAAGCTGAGCCGCTTTCCCGGGTCGGCATAAAGCTCGATAGCGCCGACAAGGCCGGCACCACGCACCTCACCAACAAACCTCCTGCCTTCATAGCTGCGCAGCGATTCCCAGAATTTCGGCATCAGCGACTGGACGTGCTCTACGACGCGATCTTCCTCATAGATTTTGAGCGTTTCGAGCGCGATCGCGCAGCTCACGGGATGACCCGAATAGGTGAAGCCATGGCCGAAGACGCCGATCGTCCCACTATTCCTGGCGATTGGCGCATAGACTTTCTCATTCATCATCACCGCGGAGATCGGCGCATATCCGGACGACAGCCCTTTCGCCGTGGTCAGGATGTCCGGCTTCATGCCGAAAGTGGTTGACCCCCACATTTCACCGGTTCGCCCATACCCGCACACCACTTCGTCCGAGACGAGAAGCACGTCATATTTCGCGAGGACCCTTTGCACCTTGTCGAAATAGGTCGCAGGTGGCGGGATCACTCCGCCGGCGCCCATGAGCGGTTCGGCAAAGAACGCCGCGACCGTGTCGGGACCCTCCTCCAGAATGCGCTTTTCAAGATTCTCGGCGAGACGGGTAGCGAAATCCTCCTCGCTTTCGCCGGGCTCGGCGTAACGGAAGTAATGCGGGCAGTCGACGTGCAGAATGTTGCTAATCGGCAAGTCAAAATCCCGATGATTGGGAACGAGGCCACTAAGACTTGCGGAGGCCACGGTAACGCCATGATATGCGTTCCGCCGCGCAATGATCTTCTTCTTCTCGGGTTTGCCGATGGCATTATGGTAATACCAGATCAACTTCACCGCCGTATCATTGGCTTCGGATCCGCTGTTAGCGAAGAACACCTTTGACATCGGGACAGGTGCGATCTCGAGCAGCTTGCTGGCGAGCGCGATCGCGGCGGGGTTCGAGCGACCGTTGAAGGTGTGATAATAGGGCAGACTGTACAGGGCCTCGCTGCCGACCTTGGCAAGACGCTCGTCGCCGAAGCCCAGCGACGCACACCACAACCCAGACACACCCTCGATATAGCGGTTGCCGCGATCGTCTTCGACGAAGACTCCATCACCCTTCACGATCACAAAGGGCCCAACCTCAGGATGCGTCGCCAAATTGGTGAACGAATGCAGGTGAGCTGCAATGTCCGTCGCGGCGTTTTGGCGAGGATCGTCCATTCGATTCACCAGCTGTGACGATTTGTCACCTTTGTCCTCATTTGCTTCCGAGTGGGAGTAGGTGTGAGTTCTCAGGTTCATATTTCTCTCACTAGAAGAGCGATCGGTTCGCCGTGAATCGAAGTCGCATATACCACAGTTGACGTATGTCAACTTCGCTCTAGGAAGACCGGACCCCACGGGGCATGTGACGACGTTGCCCACCACCAGACACTGCGTGAGGCTGACAAAAGTTCTTTAGTTAAAAGGGCCTGTAAGCAATGCTCAATGGAAACTCAGCAGCGCCGGACTCAGGAAGCGCCTGGTCGGCGCGAATGATGCTGGTGCGGGCAACGCTTGCGCAAAACGTCGGGACCGGATGCGCCTTTGGCGGTTTCGGAGTCAGCATATTGGCGCTTCAGGATCGCTTTGATGCCTCTCGAGGGGTGACCGCAATGGCCCTCGCGCTCGTCGTCTTGTCGATGGGCGGGCTCGGACCAGTCGTCGCAGCACTCGTCGGGCGTTATGGTCTGCGGCGAGTGATGTGTAGCGGTGTAGTGGTATCGGCCGCCGGCTATAGCTTGCTGGCGGTTGCGCCGAGCATGACAGTTGCGCTCGTAGCCTGCGCTCTGCTGATTGGCCCGGGCGCGGCGCTATTTGCGGCGCTTCCACCAGCGTTTCTAGCGAGCGGGTGGTTTCCCCGCGCGCGTGGCTGGGCAATGGGGATCACCTACTTGCCGCTGTTCGTGACGGTCATCCCGATGATCGGTCTGGAGATTATTCAGCGGTTCGGGCTTACAACCTTCTTCCTCTCCCTGGCTGCTACGCATCTCGTATTACTGCCGCTGCTGCTCGGGGTGGCTGAGGCTCCGGATGCCGATGCGGCTGAACAGGAGACCTCAGAGCTGTCATCTCCCGACGTCTCCCTGGCTCAGGTCGCGTCGGGTGCATTGCTGTGGTGGATCGTCGTTGGAGACGGCATTCTCAATGGAACGGCAACGGCCGGCTCAGCCCATGTCCTGCCGATTGTGACGGAATATGGGTTCAACGAGGAGCATGGAGCATTTCTCCTTTCGATCTCAGGCGGAGCGAGCATCTTGGGGTCTCTGTTAGCCGGTTACGCTTCCGATCGTCTGGGACCGACCCGGACCTTGGGATTGGCCGCGTCGTGTTTTGCTGGTGGATGGGCGCTAATCGCCGTCACGGCCTGGATGCCGGCCATGGCGCTTGCAATGGTACTCATTGGAATGGCGGGCGCTGGCGTGTTCCCCCCTCTCAGCACTTTGGTCGCCCAAGTCTACGGCATCCGGGCGTTGCCGCGGGTGCTTGGATTGATCGGAGTTCTCACGATCCCGATCACCTTCGCGATTTCGCCTCTGGCCGGTTGGATGCGCGACGTTTCGGGTACTTACGCGGGAGTTTTCGTCGCGCTGATCGCCGCCTGCTCGACCGTAGCCCTGATCTTTTTCCGGATGGGCCGATACACGGGCCCAACTGTGGCATGCGTGAATGAACCGGCGCTAACAGCACGCTGAACGACATATCAACCAATCAGCCGCCATCAGCTCAGCACTATCTAATGGGTGAGATAATGAACGATCCGATCGGAGAGCCGGCGCTCTCTCAGTTATTCTCGGCCGCACGGTCACGCAATGCCTGGCGCAAAGAGGTTCTTCCGGAAAGTGTCTGGCAGGAGATCTATGAACTGCTGCGGATGGGGCCAACGTCAGCGAACGTCTCACCGGCTCGCTTCTTGTTCTGTGTCAGCGAAGAAGCGAAGGCGCGGGTTCTGCCGCATATGTCCGAGACCAACGCAGCCAAGAGCAAGGATGCCCCTGCAATCGTCATCGTCGCTCACGACCTGGACTTTGCCCTGAAGCTTCCGGAACTGTTCCCGCACAATCCCAGCGCACAATATTGGTTCGGCGATCCGCAAGTGCGGCAGGATACCGCGTTTCGCAACGGCACGCTCCAGGGTGCCTACCTCATCATGGCCGCACGAGCCCTGGGCCTCGACTGCGGGCCGATGTCCGGTTTCGATCAAGCTGGCGTAGACGCAGAGTTCTTTTCCGGAACGTCCATCAAGTCGAATTTTCTCTGTGCTATCGGCCACGGGATTGATGAGCCCTTCGACCGACTTCCACGGCTCTCCTTCGAACAAGCCTGCGAAATTCTTTGATACCCACGAATGTATGACGGACCAGCGTTCGTGGTGTCCGCAGAGTGTGCGAAGCAATTCACCAGACAGAGCGCAACCAACACCAACGGATCACGGAGCAAGACATGAGGGAAACAGATCTGGTACTCGACGAAGCCCGTTTCCCTGGGGTGCGCGCGTTGTTCGAACAGCATATCGCTCAGCGGGACATCGCCGGCGCCATCCTTGCAGTGGCCGTAGGCGATGCCGACCCCTGCTTCGTTGCCGTTGGTGAGACCGGCATGGGAACTGGCAAGGCCGTCGGGCCGGACAGCATCTATCGCATCTATTCGCAGACCAAGCCGGTTACCGGGGTCGGGATCATGATGCTGATTGAGGACGGCAGTATCAGTCTCGAACAGCCGGTCAGCGAAATCCTCCCCGAGCTCGCCAACCTTCCGGTGCTGGCCAGCGAGGATGGTGATGCCGTTCGCCCGGCGGCCCGTCAGCCGACCATCCGGCACCTGCTCACCCACACCGCCGGGCTTAGCTATGATTTGCAGATCTCGCGGCTCGCCGAACGCTATCGCGAAGCGGGTCTGGCGCCGGGGAATCGAATTGCCGCGCACCAGTGTGAAAAAGAGGAGCCGCGCGATCTTACCGAATTTGTTGCCCGGCTTGCGGAACTGCCGCTCGCCCGCGACCCGGGTGAATCGTTCGAATATAGCCTCAGTATCGACTTGCTTGGGGCCGTCATCGAACGAGTCTCGGGAATGACGCTGGACCGCTTCTTCCACGAGCGCATTTTTGCACCGCTCGATATGCGCGATACCAGCTTCATCGTGCCGAGCGACAAGCTGGACCGGCTCGTCAACCTGGAGGAGCGCGATGCAGACGGGGCGTGGACGGTCATCGACAGCGCTCCCGACAGCGCCTACGCGCGTCCCGCGCTACTCTCCGGCGGCGGCGGCCTGGTCTCGACCGCACGGGATTACATGCGCTTCACCGCGATGCTTGCCGGCGAAGGGGAGACAAGGGGCGTGCGCCTGCTCGCCGCCGACACCGTGCGTTTGGCCCGTTCAAACCTGTTCCCTCAGGGCGCCCAGATCCAGTTCTACGGCAATGTTCTAGGGGGTCTGGGCTTCGGGGCAGCGATGCAGGTGCTCCTCGAACCGCAAGGCATGCCCGCCGGCGTGTTCGGCTGGAGCGGTGCCGCCGGCACCAACATGTGGGTGGATCCAGTCCACCGGCTGCACCTGGTGCTCATGACGCAATATTGGCCCGCCACGATCAATCAGAGCTTCCGCACGGACCCCGCCACGGCCGCTTATGCCGATCTCGGCCTGTGGCCTGCGGGTGAGAATGCGCGGCTGCGCTGAATCGAGGGGCATACGCTGACCCGGGGCATGCAACGGTTCATCAATCAGGTGATGGTAGCGAAGAGGTAGGGAGGTATTCGCGGCTTCACGACCTCCCGCAGCACGAACCCTGACTCCATGCGAACGACGCCCGGAAGACGCGAAAGCTCTTCCCGATGGATTTGCGCGAAATGGTCGAGCGATCGCGCAAGAACGGTGATCAGATAGTCGTCGGTGCCAGACATCAGCTCGCACCGAACGACGGATGGACTTTGGGCGACCGCCGCTTCGAAGGCGTCGAACTGGCTGGCACTTTGGCTGCCGAGACTCACCTTGATGTGGGCAATTGTACCATTTCCCAAGCGGCGCATGTTGAGCTTCGCCTCATAGCCCTCAATAAGACCGTCCTGTTCGAGCGCGCGCTGTCGCCGCGCTATTGCTGAAGGGGACAGCCCTACGCGTTCGCCGAGCGCATAATGCGTCGCTCGGCCATTCTCGAAAAGCTCACGTAGCAACTTAAGATCGAGTCGATCGAGCGTTGCGAATGAATCTGGCGCTTCATTATCCATAGGCGCCATATTCGAGCGCGTAATCGACCTGCGCAAGCAGAATTTAGTGAGATCAGCCGCAACGATCATGGTATCCGGGCTCGTCAACCGGGCGGAGGGTGAAACGATGCTTGTCGGCGTGCCGAAGGAAATCAAAGTCGAGGAATATCGTGTCGGCCTGACGCCGGCAGCGGTCCGCGAATATGTCGCCCGCGGCCACACGGTGATCGTTGAAACGGGGGCAGGTTCAGGCATCGGCGCGACCGATGGGACCTATCGCGAGGCTGGCGCCAGCATAGCGGACAGCGCCGAGGAAGTCTTCGCGACGGCAGAAATGATCGTCAAGGTCAAGGAGCCGCAACCCCGCGAGTGCGCGCAGTTGCGCGAGGGCCAAATCCTTTTCACCTATCTCCATCTTGCGCCTGACCCGGAGCAGGCGAAAGCGCTGATGAACTCGGGTTGCACAGCGGTCGCCTATGAAACGGTGACCGATCGGCAAGGCGGCCTCCCGCTTCTCGCGCCGATGAGCGAGGTCGCCGGACGGCTTTCCATTGAAGCTGCGGGCAACGCTCTTAGAGCGGTGTCCGGCGGGCGCGGCGTGCTTATTGGCGGTGTTCCGGGCGTTGCTCCCGCGCGCATCGTCATCATCGGCGGCGGAGTCGTCGGAACGCATGCCGCCCGCATGGCCGTTGGACTCGGGGCCGACGTGACGATCATTGATCGATCCATCCCTCGGCTCAGAGAACTTGACGAGCACTTCTCTGGGCGCCTGCGGACGATCGTATCATCCATTGATGCGATCGAACAGGAAATCTCCCGGGCGGACGCGGTGATCGGCGCAGTTCTGATCCCAGGAGCTTCGGCGCCAAACCTCATCACTCGGTCGATGCTTGGCCTGATGCAACCGCGAGCCGTCCTCGTCGATGTGGCGATCGATCAAGGGGGCTGCTTCGAAACCAGCCGTCCGACCACTCACACGGATCCGACCTTCGAAGTGGATGGAATTATCCACTATTGCGTCGCAAATATGCCGGGTGCGGTGCCGCGGACATCAAGTCAGGCGCTCAACAATGCGACTCTCCCCTATGGTCTCGCGCTGGCGGATTTCGGCTATAGTGCCTGTGAACGCGACCCTGGCCTCATGGCAGGGCTCAATGTGCGGGACGGCAAGATCGTGAATGAGACGGTCGCGCGCTCCCTCGGATTTTAAGCCTTCTGCCCGACGTGAATGGGCCGCAATCCGCACGTGACAGGGTTGCGGCTCTAAGCTCCAGATCGGTTCCAAGACGCGCCGAGCCACAAAACTAAGAGCTTGCAACGCGGCCAAATAGTTGACATCCTTCAACTCTCAGCAAGCGGTTGAGCGCGCAATCGAATTGCGCGGCTCCCCGCTCGCTTATGCTGCGATTGGGATGTAAAAGGCGCGATGGAAATGACAATCGAACCGCAAGGCGGTTGCCATTGCGAGCCGAAGGTGACCGCGACCGGTGACCTCAACTCGGGATTGCGTGCCCCGCAGCGATCCGCTCAAGGAAATTGAACCGCGGTCTCACCGCTTCGCAAACAGAGATACATCGGAATCGAAAAAAGGCAGACATATGGACATGAGAACGCAGACTTCGTCACAGATGCTTGACAGTGGCCAGCGCCCCCTTCCTCTCGCTGACACTCCGGAACTGCGAGCAGCGCTGAAGGAGGCAAACCTCCAGACCCTGCTGATGGTGTATGTCCACCTGACGCATGATGAATCGATGCTGGAAACCTTCCAGGTCCACATCCATCCGCCTTATACCAACCCCGACTATCAGATCCCGCAGGATTGCATCGACGACCTGCACGAAAAGCTGATCCATGTGCTGACCACTCCGGGCGCAGCGAAGTCCGAAGATCCGCCGCTGAACCTCATGAAGAAGATGATGAGCGTCGGCGTCGGCGAACCGGTAGAGGATGAGTTCATCCCCATGGTCATCGAGCAGGGCGGGTTCAAGCGCAGCCCGACCCGCAAGAACCTGCCCGGCCGCACGCCCCCGCCCCCGGGCTTCAAGGTGCTGGTCATCGGCGCGGGTCTTACCGGCATCCTCGCCGGCATCGAACTGGAGCGTGCCGGCTACGAGCATGTGATCATCGAAAAGAATGAAGAAGTCGGCGGCACCTGGTGGAAGAACCGCTATCCGGGCGTCGGCGTCGATACGCCCAGCCACTTCTATTCATATTCCTTCGAGATCACGCCGGAATGGAACCACTATCACCCACATGGTGCGGACATGCGCGAATATTTCCGCGCCGTGGCCGACAAATATAATGTGCGGCGCAATATTCGTTTCCAGACCATCGTGCACAGCCTGGTCTTCGACGAGGATGCTGCCGTCTGGAACGTCACGGTCGAGGATTTGAAGACCGGCGAGCGTGAGGTCATCAAGGCCAACGCCATCTTTAACGCTTTCGGGACGACGGACCGCTGGAGCTTGCCCGACATCAAGGGCATCGACAGCTTCAAGGGCATCATCACCCATTCAGCGGATTATGACGAAAACATCGACCTGAAGGGCAAGAGGGTCGCGGTCATCGGCACTGGCGCCAGCTCCGCGCAGATTGTCTCGACGATTGTGCACGACGTCAGTCAGCTGGTCGTCTTCATGCGCACCAAGCACTGGATGATCAACAATCCGGAAACGCTGAAGGAAGTGCCAGATCCGGTGAAATGGGCGCTGCGTCACATTCCTTTCTATAAGGAATGGTTCCGCTTCCGCGTGTTCTGGTTCGCGGCCGACGGCCTCTACCCCAATGTCGTCAAGGATCCGTCCTATCCGGAGGACGGGGTCGCCGTTTCGGCCCTGAACGAAGGCATGCGCCAATATGCGTTGTCGCACATGCATCATAAGCTGGCTGGCCGGCCCGACCTGATCGAAAAGCTGACCCCGGATTTCCCGATCTTTTCCAAGCGGGTCGTGATGGACGCGGGCTGGTACGACGCGCTGATTCAGCCGCATACGACTCTGGAGACCACGCCGATCGCGGAGATCACGCCCACCGGCATTCGCACGCAGGATGGCACGGAGTATGAGCTCGACGTGATCATCTGCGCGACCGGCTTCAGGGCTGAAGCCCTGGTTCAGGAGCTGGAGATCAAGGGCCGCGACGGCCATGATCTGGCGGAAGATTGGGCGGATGAGGAAGAGCGCGCCTATTTGGGCACGACGATCCCTCATTATCCCAACTACTTCCTGTCGACTGGTCCCAATATTGGGCCGAACCACGCGGGCGGACTCAATATCGTCAGTGAATCGCAAGTCCACTACATGATCGAATGTCTCGATGCGATGATCGCTCGTGGCGCGCGTACGATGGACGTGACGGAGGAAGCTTTCATCCGGCACAACAAGCGCATCGAGGACCAGATGAAGCACATGATCTGGTCGCATCCACGGTCGAAGAGCTATTATCAGAACAGCAAGGGCCGCCCCGTCGGTCCCTGGCCGTTCCGCCTTGTCGACATGTGGAACGAGCTGCAGAAGCCGGTCCTGGAAGACTATAAGTTCGACTAATCGTGGGGGGCGGTGCCGCCCCATGTGCCGCGGTCATCTGCGCAGTTCAGCGTCAGGTGACCGCGAGCGCATTCCCGTCTCGCGACCCAAGGGATTGAACTGTTGCCACTGCCGCTGCCTTGGATTGAGCGGGTTGCGCGGCTCAGTGCGTCATAACTTGCGCCTTGCTGAGCCTTTTCCGCCCTTCCGGCATCCCTGCGTCTGCCCTTGCGGTCGTTGATTGTTGCCAACTACCTCTCCCGCAAACACTTTGAGGAAGGTTCAAGTAGTGGCCCACAAGAAGTTCCACCTCGGCTATTTCACGAAGTTCGGCGCCACATCCTGGCCGGGGGATGGCAAGGAATTTGGCTCGCAATGGGCCGACGGCTCCTACCATAGGGAACTGGCCAAGCTGCTCGAGGCGGCGAAGTTCGACTTCGTCTTCTTCGAGGACACGACGATCGTTGGCGACCGCTATGCCGGCTCCATGGAGCTTGACCTGAAGAATGCAACCCTGGCGCCCAAGCATGACCCGCTGCCGCTATTGCCTGTCCTGGCGCAGGAGACGTCTCATATCGGCCTGGTCGCGACCGCGTCGACCACCTTCTACCCGCCCTATCTGCTGGCCCGGCTGCTTTCCACCATCGACTCTCTCACCAAGGGCCGTGCAGGTTGGAACATGGTGACCTCGAGCGAGAAGAACGCCGCCTTGAACTTCGGCATGGACAAGCTGCGGCCTCCGACCGAGCGCTACGATATCGCCGACGAGTTCGTGGAGCTCTGCAAGAAGCTGTGGGATTCGTGGGAAGAAGGCGCACTGGTCGCGAACACTGAGACCGGCGTCTATGTCGATCATAACAAGGTCCACACCATCAATTTCGAGGGCGAGCATTTCCGCTCTCGCGGTCCGTTGAACACGCTGCGTTCGCCGCAAGGCTATCCGGTTCTGGCGCAGGCGGGCGCGTCCGAACGAGGGAAGCAGTTCTCATCCAAGAATGCCGAGGTGGTCCTGGGCATGATGACCGGCGGCGTCGCCGGCATGAAGGCCTATCGGCAGGATATCCGTGACCGCGCTGAAAAACTGGGCCGTAACCCTGACGACATCAAGGTCTTCTTCCTGACCCCGGTCAACATCTACCCGGAAGGAGAAGGGCCGCGGGAAATGACGGAAGCGGAAAAGCAGGCGGCGTTCGAGCATAATATCGTCATGGCTTCATCTTCGCTGGACGTCGATTTCTCGCAATATGACCTGGACGTACCCGTGCCGCAGGACATCGTCGCGGGCGGCCACACCAGCGCACTTGATCATATGAAAAAGGCCGGGCGGGAAGAAGGAAAGTCGATCCGCGACCTGTTCTCCATGGGCCAAGGCGCGAGCGGAATGGACTTCAGCGGCACCGTCGAACAGGTCGCCGAGAAGTTGATGGCGGTGATGGACGAAGTGGGGGGCGACGGCTTCCTGATCGAAGGATCGGGCTATAACCGCCAGCTGCCTGATCTGGTCAATGGCGTCATTCCCGTTCTCCAGAAGGCAGGGGCTGTTCGCACCGAATATGAAGGCAAGACGCTGCGCGAAATCTTGCGGGAGTTCTAATCCCATCCCGAGGTGCAGGGCCAGACTTTGTAAGAGTGAGCCGAAGAGGTGCCGCGGTGCGTCTTCGGCCATTCCCGGCATTAGCGGACCAGTCTCGCGCGATCCGGTCCGTGGAGTGCCGGTCTGATCGACCTGTCAGCGTGACCGGATATCTTCGGGGGTGATTTCCTTCACCATCTTGATCAGATATTTCACGTAAACGGCTTTGAGTTGCGGCAGCTTGTTCGCCCATGGCTTGCCGCATCCTGCCGTCATCATGGTCCCATCCATCGCGCTGTTGATGAAGATGGATACGGTCTCGACCTCATCATCATTGAGCAGCGGATTCAGCTTTCTGACGAAAGACCCAATCAGCGAGTGCATATACCGATGAGACGCCGCCAACCTGGCCGCGACAAAATCGCTGTGATTGCTCATCGCCCATAATTCCGGAAAGAGATGCGTCGTTTCTTTCGACCGCATGTCATCCAGAGTTTCGGCAATCACCATGGCAAGTGCCTCTTCGGCAGAGATGCCTGGTTCCCGTATGTTTTGCTCGATGAGTTCGTCGCTCATCGTGAGGATCTCGTCCAGAAGAACCTGAACAAGCAGCTCCTTACGCGGAAAATGGCGGCTGACGTTTCCGACCTGAAGCCCGCATTCGCTGGCGATGCGCCGCAATGTGAAGGCCGACGAACCTTCGTTGATCAATACGCGAAGAGCAGCCTTCAGAATTCGATCAACTGTTTCGGACCCGCGCGTATAGATGCCCGGACGTACAGGTCCGTCCAACAGGATCTCGTTAGCAGGTAATTCCACCATGGGCCGTTCTTAGACGGCAGGATTGATCCCAATCAAGGACCGCGCCGAGCCTGCTCAGAGAAGTTCAACCACCTCGATCAGATTGCTCTCCGGATCGTTCAAAAACGCGACCTTGACGCCATGCTCGGGCCGCGACTGGACAGGCTCGATAAGAGTTGCACCCGCCGCGATCGCCCTGGCCACGAACTGATCGATATCATCGGCAACGAAGCCGAGAATGATGCCCTCGGCCGCGCGCTTTGGCTGATCCAGAAATTGTGTCAGCGTGAACGTTCCCGTGCCCGGCGGATCGGACTTGAAGTAGACCTCGCGAATACGGCGGCCAGCAATCTGGTCTTCGTCGCGCCCTTCCTCAACCAAGCCGCACACGGCACCGTAGAACTGGGAAATCTTGTCGGCATCCTCCACGATCAGCTTTGTAAAACCGAGCGGAATGACCTTGTCAGAAGCATTTGACATGTTTGACGTTCCCTCAACCATAGGAGATTGGGCAGGTCGTTAAGCGACCTGCCCATCCGATCTTGCCTTCACGTGTTCGTATCGACTTCAGGCGGCCAGTGCATCATCCACATCGGCCGGGACATTGGTCGGGCCGTTCAGGTTGAACACTTGGCTCATCATGCCGATAAACTTCCGATCTGTCATCGGATCGGTCGGCATCTCAAACGGAACGCCGCGCCGGCGCACTTCGTCGATCAGCATGTTCAGCGCCTTGTCGTGCGTGATGTCATCGGTGTGGTCGAACGTGCGCTTGAGGTCAGCCATGTCCATGAACACACGTGCGCCCCAGTGAACCAGCAGGCGCATTTCATCTGCCGGGATCTGCTGGGTGATTTGGCCGTTGGTCTCGATCCGCCAGCCGCCTTCAACCGTCGGATCAGGGGCCATCACGCTGCTGATGTCGAGACCTGTGGGACGGCGCATCGCAACCGGGCCGGTCGCTTGGGCGTGATGGAACATCATTTCATTTTCGGCGACAACGGCGCGACCCCACATTGGCGAAGTAATCTGCTTCGGTTCGCCGCGCGGGCCATCCGGCCAATAGTTGAAACCGCCGCCGATATTACCCTTGTAGTACCAGCCGGTGACCTGCATCTTCTTGCTCCGCCACTGCTCGAACATGCGGGACTTGGCCATCGTCAGAAGAAGCCACAGCGGCGTGTTTTCCATCGTCATGCCGCGGAAGACGGTGCCGTCCAGATGCGGCGGCCCGCCGATGGGGGTCGGTCCCTGAATGTTAATCAGAAACGTCTCTGGCTCGGCATATTTGGCGCCCCAATAGTCGCGCGCCATCTCGAGGAACTTGGAGTTGTAGTAGCAGTCGTTCAGTTCAGGATAAAAGCAGACACCCTGGCGGGCGATGTATCCCCGAAACGTCCCGTTGCCCTGGAGGATCATGTCCCAGGTCAGCGTCACCCCTTCAGGGATAACGCCGCCGGTCGTGGCGATCACCTCTTCGGGGGACTTGAAGTTCTCTGCGAGAATGAGCGGCCACGGCGCGTTGTCGCGCACAACCTTGAATATCCGCTGACGCTGATCTTCGGTATAGGCGTTCTCGATTACGTAGGGCGGCGCTACCGGACGGAACTGGTCGGCAAGATCGGTGGTCATCAGGCACTCCTCATCAGTCAACGTGTCGTCCTCGTCGCAAGGCACGACCCCAATCCGCCCGACACGAATCGAACGGAGCACATGTCGAAACATAGCCCGATCCAACGAAGGTTGACAACTGTCAACCTTCGTGACAACACACCTGATGTTTGCACTCGCGTACCCGGCGTGTTCCCGGCTTTCGCAAGGAGAATTATGCGATTCCGAACCTCACACCTCGAGCGCAGGTTGATTGAAGATCTCCCACTGAGGTCGGCGTCATGCGCCGGCCTCTTTTTTATCCGGCCCGAAACGGTCGGCCGCTGATGCAATCGGATCTCGCGATTTAGGACTCTCTGTGAAAGAAACCGTTCGTGAATACTCAATTGACGGAGAATACTTGCGCCCCGGTAAGTATACTCCGGGGTCCAGGACAGTTGCGTTAATAATTCAAGCTGCGCGAGATGTTCTTATCGAAGAAGGATCAGCAGCCTTCACCTTGCGCCGCATCGCTGCGAGGTGCAATTTGCAACTCGGTAATGTCAGTCGCCATTTCCCAAGAAAAGAGATTTTGGTTCAGGCTTTACTGTACGATCTCCTGACATCGAACGAAAAGTTTCTGAAAAACTCCACGTCCGATAGAAGAAAGCCGGCAGCGGAGGCTTTGAAGTCCGTAATCGTCGGAACCTTGGAGGATATCGGAACGAAGCGAACGACCCATTTGTCTCCCGAGTTTTGGGCCATGAGCAACCATAACGAGCTCGTGGCGGCCCGAGTTGAAGCAACCTATCGGTACGTTCTCAAGCTGATTGGCTCCTTCGTTGCACAGCTAAACCCGAGCCTGAACGCGGACCAGGTCGAAACCGTCGCTTTATTCATCAATGCAACGATGGAAGGCACGACGATGCTCGCGGGGTATGGCAAACCCTGGGAGAAAAAAATGCCGGAGTTGAAGGCGATCGCGGCCAAGTGGCTAATCAACATGGCTAAGGAAATTAGCCCTGAGGAAATCGATACGCTCTCATCCAAACACTCAATCAGTCTCCGCGAAGCAACTCTCTGACGATGCGAGTTTCTCCCGCACTCATCAATTGGAGGACCAGATGAGCTCCAAAGCGACTATCCTCATCGTTGGTGGAACCGGCAAGACAGGTCGCCGCCTGGCCACATGCCTGGATGCCCTGGGTCACAACGTCCGTATTGGTTCACGAAGTGCCGAACTTCCCTTTGTTTGGGAGGACGAGACAAGCTGGGGCCCGGCGCTCGAGGAGGTGGATGGCCTGTATATCGCGCACCATGACGTCACCGATCCCGACGCTGGCGGCCAGATCGGGCGCTTGTCACAACTCGCCCTCACCCGCGGAGTTCGACGGCAGGTGCTCCTTTCGGGACGCGTGAATGAGGATTTCTACACGTTCGTAGAAGGCGGGATGCGGGCCGGTGGCGCAGACTGGACGATCCTTCGTCCCGCCTGGTTCATGCAGAATTTTTCCGAGATGTTCTTTTTCGACGCAGTGCTTGAAGGTGTTATTACCTTGCCGGTCGGCGATGCGACCGAGCCGTTTATCGATGTCGAAGACATTGCTGAGGTAGCAACCAGGGCGTTCTTCGACGACCGCCATATCGGACAGACGTACGAGCTGACCGGACCCCGCCTGATCGGCTTCGCCGAAGCAGCTGACGAGTTGACCAAAGCCATCGGGCGAGAGATCGTCTTCAATCCGATCACACAGGATTCATTTCGTGAATCAATACTGTCGAGCGGCCTGCCGGAACATTATGCGGAGACCTATTCCGGTATCGCGGATGGCAAACTGGCCTACATCACAGATGATGTAGAGCGGATCCTCGGTCGCAAACCGATCGACTTTTCAGAATATGTCCGACGAACGGCAGCCACAGGCGTTTGGAACCGGTGAGTTTTCGCCTTGCGGAAAAGTCCCATACCGACGGGATTAATCCAGGCCCTCACCCACGCCTGTCGGGCGGGCACCATTGTGCTGGAAGATGATCGCTCGCATGGCTGACTGCATGGCGCGCACATCATTGTCATTGTTGAAGAGGGCGTCGCCAACCACTCCGATCGCATAGGGCGACACACCGCCGGTGATGCGCAGCGGCATAGCGATCGAGTCCACCGGCACAACCGAGTTGCGGCGCCACACTGCATATCCCTGACCACGCGTCTGGGCGATTCCATCAACCAGGTTCTTCATCAGCGCCGGCTCTTTTGGACCAAGCCCAAGCCGCTGCATCCGCGTTGCGAGCTGGATGATGGCGACATTTGATTGTTGCGCCAGCATTGCCGCGGCAAAATTGGTGCCGGGGCGCCATGCCCTCCGGTCGAAGAACACCATTTCACTCGGATAGGCGGGCTTTGTGTCCGAGGGGGTCCAGGACCCGTGGACCTCCGCAACGCTCTCGATCCAGCAATCGTTCTGCTGCGTCAGGAAGATGCTTGCGCCGGTTTCGCGGCGGAGCCCATTCATCAATTCGGCGACCTGGCCCCCACCGAAGAAGCTCTTCTCAATCGCTGCCACGTTGGCCACGAGCTTGTAAGAGGGTGCGTACAGCTTCGTTTCCTGATCGTAATTCAAGTAGCCGGTGGCCGCTAAGGTGCGGAGGATTTCGTCTGCGCTTGAGTTGGGGATGCCGAGCGCCTGGCTGATCTCGATGGTGCGTGCGGGAGCCTTCGCAAACAGGAAAAATTCTATAACTTCAAGGGTTCGCAAGCAGGACTTGACGCTGCCCCGACCACACGACCTCAGTTGCTCGTTCGACAACTTCGAACCCATAGCGTCCCTCCAGCTCTCACGGCGCTTGCGGATGACCCGCGACACGCTCTCTCATTTATATCAAAAGCTTAACTTGCCCTCCACCGAGTTTCAAGGCGGCTCGCTGACAGCGCCCTGCTGCCATTTTGGAACAAAGGCGTGACCGCTACTCGTTGCTCTTCTTGGTCGCCATGACTCGTGGATCGAAATGGTTCGCCACCATCCAGCCGCCGTCGACGAAGAGGGTATGGCCGGTGACATACTCGGCAAGTCCCGACGCCAGGAACAGCACGGCCCCGGCAACATCCCGGGTTGTTCCTGGGCGGCCGATTGGAATCACGCTCTTTTCCATGAGCGAGCGGGACTCCTCTGTTTCCGGCAGACGCGGCGTTGTGATGCTGCCGGGCGCGACGGCGTTCGCGCGGATCCCGTGACGACCCCACTCCGCCGCCATTGATTTGACCAGGTGCATGAGACCTGCCTTCGCCGCCCCATACGGAGCGTGCAGCGGGGAACCGACGGCGCCGTCGACCGAACCAATACAGATGAGCGACCCGGGCACGCCGCGCGCGATCATGGAGGCCGCGACTGCTCGGGCGGTCACGAAGAAGTAGCGCAGGTTTCGGGCCTGGTCATAGTCCCACTCCTCCAGGCTTACCTCGAGCAGTGGCTTGAACAGGGCCTGACCCACAATCGTCACAAGAATGTCGAGCCCGCCAAGCTTGTCCTCGGCCTCGGCGACCGCCCGCTGCACCGATGGCTCATCGAGGATATTCGCTTCGATCGGGTAGCCGCCGCGGCCAAGTTCTCGCACCTGTTGTGCGACCTGATCAGCGCGCTCGCGCTCGCTATCGAGCACCGCGATGTCGCAACCCGCCTGGGCGAGGAGCAGTGCGCTTGCTTCGCCCATACCGCGCCCACCGCCGACGATCAGCGCCTTCTTACCCTCCAGGCCGAGCAGCGATATCGTCATCTTCATCTCCATTGTGAGCATCTTGAGCTAGTCGCGGCATGCCCAACCTGTCCCGGAACGCTTCCCGCCGTCATGTCACGCGGCATTGGCAACAAACATCCGCTGCACGTCGGGCAGGCTGACTTTGAGCGACGGCGTTCGTGGAAGCGTCTCCACAATCCGAAGCTTCGCGGGCACATGGGTCGGTGGGAGCTCGCTTCGAAGATACGTAAGCAGATCCTGTTCATCGACCGGGTCGGCGCTGGGCAGCAGCTCCACGGCGGCGACTGGAATCGCGCCGAGCCGCTCATCCGGCAGTCCTACGACTGAAGCATCCGCCACCGCTGGATGCCGACGCAGCACCTCGACGACCCGCTCAGGCAAGATTTTGAAGCCGCCCCGAACGATCGCTCCGTCGTAACGGCCCCGGTGGAACACATATCCATCCTCGTCGATCATCACGAGATCGGTAGTGCGTACCCAATCAGGCCTGACGGTTGGGCAGAGCACTTCCAGGAGACCGTCCGCACCGCGCGGCACCTCTGCACCTGTCTCCGCATCCACTGCGCGGATCTCAACCCCCGGCATCGGCAGGCCGGTGCTGCCGCGTTTGCTATGCCCAAATTCTTCGCGCATCTGCGGGGTCCAGCGGATGATCGTCCCGCAGAACTCGGTCGCGCCCAGTCCCCACAGGATCGGAATTCCGTAACGTTCCTCGAATTGCTCCTGCAGTTCGGGAGAGAGATAGGCCGATCCGCCCGAGACGGACTTGACGCTCGCCAAGTCCTCGGGGGGGACATCGGCCGCGAGGATCATCGCAATCGCGGTTGGGTTGAGCCCCAGTGTCGGCGGACGGTATTGGCGCAATGCATCAATCAGCCGGTCGACGGTAAAGCGCTCCATCATTACGAGCGGCGTATTGTTCACCGCGGCGCCGGTAAGCAGGCAGACACCCCCCACCCCGCCAAGCGGCCAGATATTGATTTGAACAGGTGGCGCCTTGCCCGCTTCACCACCCGGTGCGCTCATCACCGCGCGTTCAAGAACCTTCAGCGGCATGGCAACACGCTTGGGCGTGCCGGTCGTGCCGCTTGAGAGAACCTCGATCCCGCCTTCGGGCAGGGAATTTTCGAACTGGCCGGAGCGGGTACAGCGCTCCAGTCCTTCCACCAGGGTCGGAGCATCGTCGATACTGCCCAACGCTATGCCTGCGCACCCTGACTTCCGAGCAGCTTCGGTGAAGTTGGGCCAATCTTCCAGGTCGGCCAGGATCGCGCCCGCGCCAAGATCCTCGATATTGTCCGCAATGGCGGCGGCAGGCAGGAACGGGTAGACGTAACTGATCGATCGACGGTGGGCCAACAACCCCACCACCGCAGCCGCATGAGCCAGGCGATTGCGGATGATCACGCCCACCTTGGCGTGCGTCGGACAACCCGCCTGATCAAGCGCTGCTACTAACGCATTGCCATACCGATCGACATCACCCCAAGTGATCCATCGGCCTTCGAACTCGATTGCGGGATCTTCGCCGTGCGAACGAAGATTTTCGCACAGCGCGTCAATGACATCCCCACTCACGCTCGCCCCTCAGTCCCGCTTGCCCTCAAGCAAGCCCTTAAGGTTGCTGGACATGATCCGCTCCTTCTCCGCCATCGAGTAACTCGTCAGTTCGTTCAGGAAATCGAGCGGATGTTCGGTGCCCTCGGGATGCGGATAATCACTGCCGAACAGGATGCGGTTGACCTGCATGTGCTGGCCCAGCTCGGTGAAATCATCTTCGACGAACGGAGTGACAAAGATATTGCGGTGGAACTGCTCGACCGGGTCATTCCTGAATTTCTGCGGCATCTGGCCATAGACATGTTTGAGCTGCTCAATCAGCGGGATCACCCACTTGGCGCCATTCTCAACGCTGACGACACGAGTATCTGGGAAGCGATCGAACACGCCACCACAAATAATCGCTGCCACCGTGTCGGCAATCGCCCGTTCCACGATCCGCAGGCAATTCACAAAGGGGTCGGACTCGAACGGCAGCCATTCCGTGCCGCCGGTCCACATCTCGATCAGATGATCATAATCCGAATTGGAGGCGTGGATCGAGACGAAGATCTTGGCTTCCTCAATCCGCGCCCAGAACGGATCGAACTCTTTAAGGCCCATCGATCGGCCGCCGCGATAGCCGGGCACCGGGGAAGGCCGGATGCAGATGGTGCGCGCGCCCTCCTTGATAAGCCAATCAGTCTCTGCGACCGCACGATCCAGATCGGCGAGAGACACGACCGGTACACCGAATAGGCGATTCTCGCGCGCGAACCCCCACTCTTCGCTCGTCCACCGGTTGAGCGCGTGGAGAGCGTCGTTGAGGAACTCATGGTCATAGCTCATCCACTTCTCGATGACCGAGAAGAGGGTCGGAAACAGCAGCGCGGCGTGGACATTGTGGCCGTCGAGCACGGCAAGACGTTCCTTGCCAGTCCGCCACGCCTCTGGGGGCGCAATCGGCTTCCCGGTCATCTCGCGCATCGAGAGGCCTTCCGGGTTATCGGCCTTGTAATATTTTACGTGAGTGCCAGGAGCCGCAACTCGTTCGAAAGTCGGGTTCGGGATGTAATCGGAAATCTGTCCCCGGATCGCCAGCCGCTTCCGGCCATCCACTTCGACGAAGCGGAAATCCTTGTGCCACTTCTTGGGAAGATGGCGAAACAACGCATCTTCCGGTTCATAGAAATGGTTGTCCGCATCATACACAGGAAACGGAAGCTTCGTGGCGGTGTCCGTATCGGCCGCTGAATGGTCTGCCATGATGCGGATGTCCTCTAGCAGCCGTCTTCCAGTCAATCCGGTGGCCGTCGTTTCCGGCTACGCGGAAGGTCTTGCCGGCGAAGATTCCAGGCCTTTCACGAAGGCGCCAATTGCTCCAAACGCCTCGGCCGCCGCATCCGATCCGGGGAGGATCAGCGGCCACACGTGGCCCACCGCAGGGGCAATGTGAAGCGAAACTCGCTTGTCTGCGAGAGCTAGGCCGCGAACAAACGCAAGGACTTCGTCAAGCAACACTTCCGCCGTGCCGACCAAGAGCAGCGTCGGCGGAAACACCGCCGGGTCGGCATTCAGCGGCGAGACAAGAGGATCGTCCGCCGGATGCCCCTGAAGGTACATTTTGGCCGCGTCCAGCACCGCTAGTCGCGAAAAGAGCGAGTCTTTCGCGGCGTTCCGGTCATAGCTCGCGCCTTGCGCTGTCAGATCGAGCATCGGTGACACCAGGATCGCGCCAGAAGCCGGCGATCCCGCCGCTGCCGCTCTTCGACCTGCGCAGCCAGGAGGAGCAGGTCGAGCGATCGCTCGCCCAGGAACGTCTCTTCGCCCGGCTTTCCATTCTGCTGGGCGCGGTCGCAGCTTGGCACAACGCAGCAGTCAACCCACCTCCTGCGGAATCGCCGGCGATCACGATCGCCCGGCCGTCCGCCAACGCGCGGTAGACGGCGACCGCATCGTGCAGCGCAGCCGGAAACGGATGTTCCGGCGCGAGCCGGTAGAAGGGCATCACCACGCGCCAGCCAGTCGCCTCCGCAAGCGACGCCGCATAATCCAGATAGGCCAAGGGGGAGCCGAGGCGGTAGCCGCCGCCATGCAGGTAGAGGAGAACTCCCCCGCTTCCACCGCCGGCGGGCTCGACCGCAACACACCGGACGCCGCCAATCATTGTCTCACCGGCAGGCGCCGGGCTTCCGCTCGCTCCCGCAGCTCGCGCCCGCCGTTCGACCAGGGATGCGTCAGCCACTTGCCCCTGGCGGAGCGGCGGCAAAATCCACGCGCCCTCGGTCGTGCCGGTCACAGCACAAACACCCCGCGAGCCAGCTTGCCACTCTCCAAATCGTGGAAGGCCTGTTCAAAATCCGCGAGCTGATAGCGCTGGGTGACAAGCTCATCGAGCATCAATCGCCCTTGGCGGTACTGCGCAATGTAGGAGGGAATGTCGCGGTGCGGGCGTGAAGCGCCGTAGCGCGCTCCCATGATGCCGCGATCAACGAACGAAAGGGGAGTAAGGGAGACCTCCGCGCTCGTGCCACCCGCCGTGGTGCCGACAATAACACAGTTTCCGCCCCACCCCAGGCTCGCCACCGCGTCGTTCAGGACGTGCGTATTGCCGACGCATTCGAAGGCCCAGTCGACACCGCTGCCCTGGTCCGGTTGGCCGCCCGAAACGATGGCTTTGATCTTTTGCGGGGTATCCGCATGCGAGGCATCAATGAAATCCGTTGCGCCGAATTGACGAGCCTTCTCCTCACGCGAGGCAAGCAGATCAATCGCGATGATCCGGCTCGCGCCAGCGAGACGCAGGCCCTGTAGCACATTGAGTCCGACCCCGCCGATGCCGAATACCGCTGCAGTCTCGCCCGGTTCGACCCGCGCCCGATTGACCACCGAGCCGACGCCAGTCAGCACACCGCACCCGATCACACACGCGATGTCGAGCGGCAGCGTCTCGAGGGTGTCGTCGCTGATGTTCTCGATCTCGAGGCGCAGCTCGCGATCACGGAGAAGATCAAGGCGAAACTCGACGAGCT
>CBFGZJ010000007.1:0-21010 GCA_965653215.1 uncultured Sphingomonas sp.
GCAAGCCGCTGCTGCTGCCCGCGCGCAGGCGCGGGATCTGGTTCGGCGACCCGATCCGCGCCCAGCAGTCGGCGATCGAAGCCTACCAGGCGCTGCGCGAAAACTTCGCCCTTTCCCCCCAGGGGAAAGCCGCCGAAGCCAAGCTGACCCCGGAACAGGAACAACAATACGAGGACGACGATGATCAGCAAGACGACCGCGATCACACCGCCACTGCCGCCGCCGCCGGTCTCGACGATGGTCGTCCGCTCGACCGGCTCGCGCTCAGGTTCACCCATGCTCCACCTCCTGCTGTTTTGCTGGCGAAACGAACGTTCTCCCAGCCGCCCGGTTCCCGGCGCTTGACCGTTCGGGCTTCCTGTTCGAGCAACTGTTCAATGGTGAGACGAGCCCGACGCCAGTATCCAGGACGGTGGGGTGCACGCGCCACTGCGCTGCGACCTTTCGTTCTGTTGGGCATACTTGCATCCCTGTGGGCGGGCATGGACCCCGCGCTGGTCGAGCCGATTGGCCCGCTGGCGACCGAGCCAGAGCGCGTAAACGTCAGCTTCGCGCGCTGTCGCGGCGGATCGAGCCCGGCCTGCGTGGTCGATGGCGATACGTTCCGGATCGGCAGGCGGCGCATCAGGATCATCGGCATCGACGCGCCGGAGGTTGAAGCCGAATGCCCGGAGGAAGCGCGGCGCGCGGAAGCGGCGACCGTGCGGCTGCAACAACTGCTTAATGACGGCCCATTCGAGATGGTCGGGCGCATTGATGACATGACCGACCGATATGGCCGGGAACTTCGCGCGGTGCGCCGGTCGAACGCTCAGGGAGAGTCCGTGTCGATCGCGCAGCAGCTGCGCGAAGAAGGCCATGCGCGGCGCTATCTCGGCGGCTTCCGGCCTGGGTGGTGTTAGCCGCGAAGCTCCGAATGTTGCCACCGCAGGTGTTTTCGCGCAGGTGACCAGCCATGTTGGCAATGGATTTCATCAGAACAAACCGGGAGGCTGTCGAGGGGGCGATCCGCGACAAAGGCGTAGCGCTAAGCCTGGACGACCTGTTCACGCTGGACGGCGACATCCGAAGCCTGAAGACTCAAATCGAATCTCTGCGTGCGGAGCGAAATGCGATCAGCGCCGGCTTCAAGAGCGCCGCTCCGGAGCAACGGGCCGAGCTCGGTCGCCGGGCGAAGGAGGCGGGCGCGCAAGCCGGTGAACTCGAGACCCAGCTGACGGACAAGGAACAGTCGCTGCGGGCGCTTGCCCTGCGGCTTCCGAACATCCCCTATTCCGGGGCTCCGGTCGGGCCGGACGAAAGCTTCAATACTGTTGTCCGGACCGAAGGGGAGCTGCCCCAGTTTGATTTCGATCCGCTCGATCATGTCGCGCTGATCGAGAAGAATGGCTGGGCGGACCTGTCGCGCATCGTGCAGGTTTCCGGCTCGCGAACCTATTGCCTGAAAGGCCGGCTGGCGCTGCTCGAAGGCGTGCTGATGAACTGGGCGCTGGCGAAGATCGCCGACGCCGGGTTCACCCCGATCACGGTTCCCGCGCTGGCGCGCGAGCAGGCGTTTCTCAATCAGGGTCAATTCCCAGGGCATGAGGAGGAAACCTATCAGCTCCCGAATGACGACCTGTGGCTTGCCGGGACGGCCGAGGTCGCGCTGACCTCGCTCCATTCGGGTGAAATCATCGAGGCGGGCCAGCTTCCGATCCTCTACGCGGGCTATTCTCCCTGCTTTCGCCGCGAGGCAGGAAGCGCCGGGAAGGATGTGCGCGGGCTGCTGCGCGTCCACCAATTCCTCAAGGTCGAGCAATATGTGATTTGCGAGGCCGACGAGCAGCAATCGGCCGAGTGGCACGCCCGCTTGCTTGAGCTTGCCGAAACCATGCTGCGAGAACTGGAGATCCCCTATCAGGTGATAGAAACCTCGACCGGCGACATGGGGCTGGGCAAATATCGCATGAACGACATCGAAAGCTGGGTGCCGTCGCTCGGAAAGTATCGCGAGACCCATAGCTGCTCGACCCTGCACGACTGGCAGGCGAGGCGCGCGAACATCCGCTACCGCGGCAGCGACGGCAAAGTGCGGTTCGCCCACACGCTCAACAATACCGCCT
This sequence comes from uncultured Sphingomonas sp., assembly GCA_965653215.1. Classification (GTDB taxonomy): domain Bacteria; phylum Pseudomonadota; class Alphaproteobacteria; order Sphingomonadales; family Sphingomonadaceae; genus Sphingomicrobium. The sequence continues at coordinate 2,106 of CBFGZJ010000007.1, forward strand.
TGGCCAGCCCACGGATTCTCGTCCCGCTGCTGGAAAATCACCAGACCGCCGATGGCCGAGTCCGGTTGCCGGAGCCGCTCCGCAACTTGATGGGCGGGGAGTTTCTGTGATCTTCGACGGGCGTCGTGAGTTTGACGTGTCCGGATGAACCAGCCGATCAAGCCCATGCATTGGCAAGGGGACGATGCTCCGCCGCAAGGCCGCCGCCTGAGCGAGCTGGCGTGGAACCTCGCGCGGCTGCTCGCTACCTTCCGCAAGCGGGGTCCGCGCGGTCCGTTGGATGGCCAGCCAGTGCTGGTAATCCCCGGTTTCCTCTGCAGCGACCAGACCACCTTCGCGCTTCGGCGAGAACTGGCGCGTGCTGGGTTCCGAGTTCATGGCTGGAAGCTCGGCTGGAATCTCGGGGCGAAGGCAGACACGCTCGAGCAGCTTCGCAACCGCATCGAAGGGCTCGGGCACAAACGTCCGATCGTGATCGTCGGCTGGAGTCTCGGCGGAATTTTCGGCCGCGAATTCGCGCGCTACCACCCGGAGCTGGTCAAGGCATTGGTGACGCTCGGTTCACCATTCTCGGGCGATCCGCGCCAGAACACCGTCTGGCCTCTTTATGAGCGGATTGCCGGCCACGCGGTCGACGATCCGCCAATCCCGCGCATCACTGACAAACCGCCGGTGCCGCACCTTGCGATCTGGTCCCGCGAGGACGGCTTGATCGCGCCGAGGTCAGCACGTGGGCTCGATCATGAGAGGGACAAGGAAGTTGAGCTGAGCTGCCACCACATGGCCTTCGGCATCTCACCCAAGGCCGCCCGCGACGTGGTGGACGAGGTATCTCGCTTCCTCGACGAGCTCGGGCCTCGCGCGTCCCGCAGCCTGAATTAAAAAATGGCGTCTGCCGAGCGCACAGGATCGCTCCGGCCGTCGAACCCTGATGTGACCTCGGCGCTTCGGACTTGATTTCGGAAAGACTTTCCGGAATCGTGTGGGCATGGATGTCGCGACTCGGACTGCTACCAGCAGAGAACCTCGTTCCGTCGGGCGTCCGCGCCGGCTGACCGTCCACCAAGTGCTTGATTCGGCGCTCGAGATTGGGCTCGAGGGGCTCAGCATGTCGCGCTTGGCCGAGCATCTCGGTGTCGGGATCGCGACTCTCTACCGCTACGTCAGCAACCGCGATGAACTCATCCGCATGGCGGCGGCGCGAAAGGCGCGCGGTCATCGCTATCCTGACGACGAGGGGCAGCACTGGTCCGCCTATGTCATGGACTATGCCCACGCGGTGTACGACTCGCTCGCGGGGGAGTCGCAGCTCATCACCTGCTTCATCGACGGCGGTTTGGGGCCGGAGGTGGAGATCGAGACTGCGGATGGCTTCGTCGCTGCTCTGGCTGCGCGCGGCTTTGCTCTCAATGAAGCGATGCAGTTGATGCGTTCTGTTGGCCAGATCGTGGTCGGCGCCGCCGCCGCGTCGGCGCATGTGCGTGCAATCAATGCGACGGGCGCTACGCTCGGCAGCGTGACGCGGCGGGCCTTGGCTCATCGCGGTGAGGATGAGGTGCCGACGCTTCGCCGATGTGCGGACGCCTATGCCGATGAAACGTCGATGATCGACTGGAAACCGGCGGTGGAGCGCGTGCTCCGCAGTGTCGCCGCTGAACGTGGAGAACAGCTTAGCAAGACGGAGTGACGCCGCAAACGGCGCGCCACAATAGGAGAGAGAGATGGCCGATATTTTGATCAAGGGCGGGACCGTTGTCGATGGCACCGGTTCGCCCGCGTACGACGCTGACGTCCGGGTGCGCGGAGAAACAATCGCTGAAATCGGTCCGGACCTCGCGGTTCAGCCAGGCGAGCGGCTGATTGACGCCAGCGGCTGCTTTGTCACGCCCGGCTTCATCGAATCGCATACCCATTTCGACGCGACGATGTGGTGGCAGCCGGACCTCGATCCCTTGCCGGGCTATGGAGCAACCACGATCGTGATGGGCAATTGCGGCTTCACTGCTGCGCCGGTGTCGGACGATCCGGAAGCCCGGATGGAGATGATCAAGATCTTCTCCTTCTTCGAAGATATTCCGGAAGGTCCGTTTGTGAACAATCTCCCATGGGATTGGCGCAAATGGTCCGAATACAAACGGTCGATGACCAGCCGCCTGCGGGTTCCGGCAAACTATGGTGCGTTCGTAGGACATTTGGCGATCCGGCTTGCGGTGATGGGGATGGACGCGTGGAAGCGCGTCGCCACGCCGGAAGAGATCGAGCAGATGGCCGATCATCTCGAGGATGCGCTGTCCGCTGGGGCGCTCGGCATGTCGTCCAACCTTCTGGATCATGACGGGCAGGACCGTCCGGTGCCGACCCAGATTGCTGATGATGCAGAATTTTCCGCATTGCTGGATGTTCTGGAGCGCCACCCCGGCTGCACGCTGCAGGTCATCGTCGACACCTTCATGCGCATGACGGGCCCCGCCAGCGTCGAGCGGCTGATGCGGCTGCTGAAGGGCAAGGCGGTGCGCGTTCAGATCGCCGGTGGCATTCCGACCCTCGAGTTCCAGAAGCCGGCGCTGGAAGTCATGAAGCCGCTAATCGATCGTGCGCAGGCGGAAGGCTACGACATCTGGCCGGGCTTCGCCCATGTCTCGCCGACCAATACTTTGTCGCTCACCCGGTCACTGATCTTCGCACAATCGAACGATTATGTCTGGCACGAGGTGGTGCTTGCGGAGACCGAAGAGGAGAAGCTCAAGCTCCTGCGCGATCCCGAATGGCGTGCCCGGGCGAGGGAAAGCTGGGACACCAAGGTGTGGAAGCATGCGCCGATGGCTAACCCGCATCGGCTTCACCTGCGCAATTCCGACAATGGACTGGGTCCGATCAACCTGACGCTCAAGGAACATGCCGACAACCTTGGCCTGCACCCCTCGGACGCAATGGCCGAATGGATTATCGCAAACGGCGTGCGCTCAACCGTGCACATGGCGCCGTTTCCGAAGCTCGAGGATTTGACCGTCGAACTCCTCAAGCATCCAATGACGGTGGGGAACCTGTCCGATGCACCGGCGCACGGACAGATGTTCTGCGGCGGTGGCGAGAATATCCTCCTGCTCACCAAATATGTTCGCGAGGGGCAGGTCACGATCGAGGAGGCGATCCATGTCATGACCGGCAAGCTCGCCACTCACTTCAGCTTCCCGGATCGCGGGGAAATCAAGGCCGGCAAGCGCGCCGATATTGCGGTGTTCGACCTCAACGAGATCGAAAAGCGCGATGAGTATAAGCGGTTCGATGTGCCTGATGGCGATTATGGCGTGACCTGGCGCTACACACGCGATGCCGCACCGATGCGCCTGACGATGGTCAACGGGATGCCGACCTTCTTCGAGGGACGCTTCACCGGCGCCATGCCCGGTGAATTCATCTCGCCATCCGTTCCGGCGAAAATCGATTTCGCTCAAGCTGCAGAATGAACTGTAAACGCTAATGGTGGAGAATGGCCATGGTGGACGTTAGCCAAGCCGACTACGACTATTACAATGCGGGGATGAAGAAGATCGAGACCGCTAGTTCGGTGCTCGTCAGCTCGTCGAAATATCTGAACCACTCCGGACTGCGCGAGCTGATCGCGCAGGAGATGCTCCGGCGGAACGGTACGGATCTTCCCAACACCGCCTACATCCCGGAGGTCGCCCAGATTCTCCATGACCTGGAGGACATGCCCCAGGTCTTTGCCCTGTTCGAACATGAAAAGGCCCGTCTACCGGAATTTCGTACCTGGCTGGAGCGACGCGAACTGTCGAATTTCAAGATTGAGGAGGTTCGGCACTGCGCGCCGGGAACTCTTGGTTCGGTGATCCATGATTTCCTCGTCAATAGCGGGTACAGCATCGATCACTTCTTTCAGGGGCTGGAAGTCACAAGCGACTACACCTTCTATCTGAAGGAACGCGCGTACACGCACGACATCGAGCATATGATCACCGGCTTCGAGACCAATCATGCCGGTGAACTGGCGCTGATCGCAGCCAATATGGTCGGCTTCTACAATTATTTCTGCCCGGAGCTTGCCGCCTTCTTCAACCGGGTGCCGACCTATCTGCGCGCGAAGACCACGCTCAAGAATGGCTTCCACTATCCGGAGGCGTTCAAGGTCCAGCTGGAAGCTGAAGAGATCGGGGCTCGCCAAGGCCGCGACTGGAAATATCCGCTCATGCTGGTGCCGTGGCGGGACCATATTGATCGGCCGGTTGAAGAGCTGCGCGAGGAGTTCGGCATCACCGATGTGCTGCCACCGGGCGTGTGGAACTACACGACCGCTCTGAGTGAAGATCAACCGGTGGCAGACAATGATGTGTCTGTCATGCAGGCTGCCGAATAGCCAGTCACGCTAGGGGCAGGAGCGATTGACCATTAGGCCGGTCGCTCACCTGTCCTCGGCAGCGAGCTGAGAACTCTTCGGTCGATCTTGCCGGTTGCGTTGCGTGGAATCGGCTGTTCGTTGATCTCGATCCGGGCTGGGATTTTATAATCGGCGAGTTTGTCGCGCGCATGGTCGATGATCTCATTCGCGGTCAGGGTCGCTCCAGCCTGTGGGACAACAATCGCGCACAGCCGTTCGCCCAAACGATCGTCCGGCTCGCCGAAGGCGACAGCGTCGGCAACTCCGGGGAAGTCCAGCAAAACCCGCTCCACCTCAGCGCAATAGATGTTCTCGCCCTTTGAGATGACCATGTTCGTCATCCGATCAACCACCGCCAAATAATGATCCTCGTCGAGGTAGCCGAGGTCCCCAGTCCGCAGTCGACCATCGGCATCGATCACCTTCGCCGTTGCTTCGGGCCGGCCCCAATATTCGCTCATGACCATTGGTCCCCGCACCCGGATTTCGCCCACCTCCCCGGGCGCAAGCGTTTTTCCCTGTTCGTCGGTGACAATGACGTCCGCCACCGGATGGACTTGTCCCGAGAACTGCGGGCGGCTGGTGAATGCTTCGTCCATCGCAAGGCTGATCGAACCGCTCGTCTCCGTCATTCCATAGCCGCCACCGAAGACCCGGCCGGGGAAGGCATCGTCCATGGCTTCCAGCAAGGTTAGCGGCAGGGCCTGCCCGCCGCTCGCCACCGCGCGAAGGGCGCTGAGATCGCGCTCCGTGCGCTGAACGCATTGGATCAGATCCCACAACACCGAGGGCGGACCCGTGAACTCGGTGATGCGCTCACGCTCGAACAGTTGCAGCGCATCGGCTGGCTTCCAGCGCGGCAGCAGGACGATCTTCCCGGCACGAGCGAGCATCGCCAGGAAGATCGATTGGCAACCGCTGACGTGGAACAGTGGGAAGATCAGCAATGCTGCGGGCTGGGGCTGATTAGCAACCACCTCGCTGACCGGAACATTATATTTTGCCGCCATCTTCGCCGCGAGGACGGCGCCTGCGTGTTGCGCCATCATCAGGCCCGTGAGCATCGCTCGGTGGCTGATCACGGCTCCCTTGGGATGGCCAGTCGTCCCGGACGTGAACATGATGCAGGCCGGGCTGTCAGTGTCGCTTCGGTTCGTGGGCAGCAGCGCATCAGCGTTGCTGTCCATCGCTTCGATCACCGTAGCCTCATCAAGGACCAGCATCGCGCCGCCATGACCCGCTTGCCGCAGAGTCTCTGCGCGTCTCTCATCGACGATCGTCAGCACTGCGCCGACTTCGTCAATGCAATAGCGCATCTCCGATCCTGCACCGCGACTGTTGATCAGCGCGGGAATGGCTCCAACCGAAGAGATTGCGATGAAGGCTGACATCCACTCGGGTTGATTGTGCATCGCCAAGGCAACCCGGTCCCCAGCGCGGACACCATGTTCGCTCGTCAACAAGGCCGCAATTGCTGCAGCATGCCGATGCACCTCGGCGTAGCTTAGCCGGCGCTCACCGCTGATGATGAACTCGCGATCCGCCAAGGCGGGCATCCGCTCGAACAGGCTTGAGAGGGTTCCGGTCGCGCGGGCGAAAATCCGCATCTGCCGGCCGCGAACTGCCTCCTCGCGTATTTCGAAGGGGTCCCCTGGGCCAGTCATATCTGCAGGCGGGCCTGCCGGATTCCATTGAGTGGCCAAAGTTGGAGATCCTCTTCGTCTATGTCTCGGGTCAGGCGGTCTTTACCTGAGCACGCTCATCAAACGCCGCGTGGCTCCCGCGGAAGTCCCAGCGCGCGTTCAGCGATGATATTGCGCTGGATCTGATTGGTTCCGCCGTGGATCGTTTCTGCCCGCGTATAAAGATACAGCTGCGCAAATTCGTGAAGCTCATAATCGGCATTTGGTGTCACCAGGCCGGGGGCGCCAATGACATCCATTGCCAGCTCGCCGAGGTTGCGATGCCAGGTTGCCCAGAAGATCTTGTGGATGAACGCCTCACGCGCGAGGGTCTGGGATGACTCCGCTGAGAGGGTGCGCAATGCGTTGTACCGCATCAGCTTCAAACCAATGTGTGCTTCGGCGATCCGCTGGCGGATGAGGGGATCGCGCGCAGCGCCGTTGGCATTGGCGGCGTCGATGATTTTCCGAAGTTCATTGCGGAAGTTCATCTGCATCGCCAGCGATGAGGCACCCCGCTCGTGTGAGAGCAGCGACATCGCCACTTTCCAGCCGTCGCCAGGCTTGCCGACGATATTTTCTGCCGCAGTCCGCGCACCGTCGAAAAATGTCTCGTTGAACTCGGCATCGCCGGTGATCTGGCGGATTGGGCGAAGCGTGATTCCCGGTTGGTCGAGAGGGACGAGCAGGAATGACAGTCCTTTCGAACCTTGGCTGCCCTCTTCGGTCCGGCACAACACGAAAATCCATTGGGCATGCTGGGCAAGGCTGGTCCAGATCTTCTGGCCATCGATCACCCATTCCGGTCCGCGCGGACTATCCTCGAGCCTGGCTCGGGTCCGGATCGACGCGAGGTCCGAACCCGCATTTGGTTCCGAATAGCCCTGGGCCCAAAATTCGTCGCCGCGCAGTATTGGCGGAAGGAATCTGTGCTTCTGGGCGTCCGTTCCGAATTGGATCAGCGTCGGACCTGCCAGCGTTATGCCGATGTGCCCCAATCTCCCGGGTGCGCCGGCGCGGGCATATTCTTCCGCAAAGATCACCTGCTCGGCGATGCTCGCGTCGCGGCCGCCATGTTCCTTCGGCCAGCCGATGGCGCCCCAGCCGGACTCGCCAAGGGCTCGCTCCCATGAGCGCCGTTCATCGACCAAGCCGCTCATGCCGGTGAAGCCGCGGATTGACGCAAACGGGCCGGAGAGCTGTTCGTCCAGCCACTGCGCGACCTCAGCGCGAAAGGCCTCCTGTTCGGGTGAGAAGCCGGTTTTCATGCGCGCTCACCTTCAAGTCCGATCATCTGAGCGACGCGTTCCCGGTGGAAGGCCGGATCCCCCAACAGCAGTGCGCTGCTTTTGGCCCGCTTGAAATAAAGGTGAGCGTCATGCTCCCAGGTGAACCCGATCCCGCCATGAAGCTGGATCGCATCTCCGGCGCATCGTGTGAATGCATCTGAACAATATGACGCAGCAATGGCCGCAGCTTCGGGCAGCTCATCAGAACCCTCATCGGCGATGCACGCTGTGTAGTAGGCCGCCGTCTTTGCCGTTTCGGCAAGCACCATCATGTCCGCCATGCGGTGCTTGAGCGCCTGAAAGCTGCCGATCGGCCGGCCAAATTGCTCGCGCGTCTTACTGTAGTCCACCGTCAGGTCGAGGACGCCGTCCGTGCCGCCTGCCTGCTCGGCTGCAATCCCGATCCGCGCCCGGTCCAGCACTCTTGCGACTGCTGGGGCAGCATCGCCGGTCCCGACCAGCTGATCGGCGTTGATCGCGACATTTTCGAAGCGAATGGCGGCCAGGGGGCGGGTTAGGTCCATCGTGGTCTGACGCTCAATCGTGAGTCCCTCCGCATCTCGCGGGACCAGGACAAGCGCTGAGCTGCCGTCTTCGCGGACCGCCACGACCAGGAGCAGGTCTGCTGCATGTCCAAACGGTACGAAGCCGCAAGTTCCGGTCAGACCAAGCGCGCCACTCGAGTCACTGCGGAGCCGCACTGCTGGAATGAGTTCGCGTCCGGTGCCGCGGTAGGCGAGGGCAGCGACCAGGCTTCCCTCAGCAAGCTGCGGCAGCAGCCTCTGCTGCTGCTCCTCTGTTCCTTGCTCCATCAACGCTGCCATCGCCATCCCAACACTTGAGGCGAAGGGTGATGGCAGCAGTGATCGGCCCAATTCCATCATGACAATAGCCAGACCGACCATCCCCATGCCGGAGCCGCCAAGGCTTGTCGGCAGTGCTACGCCGCCCAACCCAAGTTCAGCCGTCAGCTCTTTCCAGAGCGCGGGATCATAGCCGAGTTCGCTGGTCATCGCCGATCGGACCACTGCTGAACCGGCCCGTTCGGCCAGAAAGCTTCGGACCGTGTCCTGGAGGAGAAGTTGCTCCTCCGTCAGCGCAAATTGCATGCCTTATGCCGCCGCTTGCGCCTGTGGCCTTCCGCTCGGCCATTCGGCGTAGAACTGATAGTACCCCCGGCGAAAATCGGCGCTCGGGCCGTCGCCCTGGCAGATCGGTGGATTGGGGATGAAGCGCTGCCGATCCCAGATCACCTTGTCCTGATCGAATTGCTTGATGATGTCGCGGATCAGGGCTCTCGCTAGCCCTGCTGTCGGGCCTTCAGCCTGGGTTCTAGGCTGGGTGAAGGCGAAGCGGACCCGCAGCAAATCGGTGTCGACCGGGGTCATTCCGGCGAGGAGCAGCGTCTCGGAGATTCCGCTGAAGCGCGTCCAGCCTTGGCCCGGTCCGACATTGCCGTTGGCAATCGTCCCATCGACCTCGCCTTTCGGAGTTCCCAGCTTGGCGTTCACAACACCGGTGCGGCGGTGACCATCAAAATTCACCTTGTTGTTTTCCGGGAAGCTGGCGGTGCCGTGCACAAATTCGAAGTGCGCCGAGTCCGCACTGTTCTCCGCCAGAAATTGCAGCGGCGCATGCACGAACCAGTCATACCGCTCAAAAGCGGTCCATTGCGGGTCGCCGACTTCCGAGAACACCTGGAGTTCCCACTTCGGTTCTTCGCCGGAGGGGTGATACCACATCCACACGAACCCGTTCGCTTCTGCCGTCGGCCGGCCTCCGCACGGGCGCTTCACCTGCGGAGGAATCGTCTTCGAATAAGGGATTTCTCGGACGACCCCGGTCTCGTCATACCTCCATGCGTGGAATGGGCATTCGAGCAGATTGCCGTTGACCTTGCCGCCATGGCCAAGGTGAGCTCCCAGATGTCGGCAGTAGGCATCGATGATCCGCGCTGTTCCATCCTCGCCGCGCCACATGACCAGTTCACGGCCGAAGGCCCGCAGCGGCTTAACCGTCCCTACGGAAAGCTCGTCGGAGTAGCAGGCGACGAACCAGCCGTAAGGATAAGGCAATTGGTCCGAGCCGCGCTCCTCCGAACTGGCAAGGTTCTCTGGCCGGGCGAGCCGCCATTCGGCCAACTCCTCCTTGTTCATGGTGCTTAGCACTTGCCAAGTCGCGACTGGCGGAGTGCGGGCGTCCTGCGTTGATCCGTGATCGTGAGCCATGGTCATTGTCCTAGGCGAGCTTGAAAACGCGGCGCGCGTTTTCGCGGAGGAATTTCGGCCACACCTCATCCTTGAGGGGCAGCTGATCGAGATCGGAGAAGATTCGATCGAGGGTCAGGCCCATCGGAAAATAGCCGGCATAGATGATCTTGTCGGCGCCGCGCGTATTGGCGAAATTGATGATCGACTTCGGCAAGTGCTTCGGGGCGAACGCGCTGGTCGAATAATAGAGATTGGGCCATTTGAGCATCAGCTTGACCGCAAGCGCATCCCACGGTTCCGCTCCATGACGCATCACCACCCGCAAATCGGGAAAAAACCAGCACACCTCGTCTAGCAGTTCGACTTTCTGCGGCGCCATCGGCACCCGCGGGCCGGGCACTCCTGCGTTGAGGACGATCGGGATGTCGAGTTCGACGCAGGTCGCGTAGATTGGGAACATATATTTGTGGTCGATCGGCACCTGCGGGAAGGTTCCGCACGGGAACACGCTGACCGCCCTGATCCCGAAATCGCGGTGGAGCCGTTTGATTCGCCGGACTTCCTCCATGCCCTTGTTCGGGTCGGCGGGCACGTCGAAGAAAAAGCGGTCAGGAAATCGCTCGCGGGCGGCGAGCGCGGTCGGGGAGCGGTCGTCGAAGCCGACCATCGCCTGCGCGATATTGAACCGATCCATCTGCTCCACGGTCCAGGCGATAAAATCGCCCTGATCGCCGATATCCGGAACTCCCTTGAACATATATTGCGCAGGCATTTCAAATGCCTCGCGGCTCTCCTGGTCGCGCAACAGAGGGCGAAAATTATCGTACCAGTCGGATCGATCCTCTCCGCTCGGAATCCCCATCATTGTGTCAATGACGCCGATGTCGGCAGGTCGTGGCATTCTGAAGCCCCTCAATCAAATTCGTAGACTATAGTCTATAAATATCGTGTGAGATGCAAGTGTCAGATCAGGAATTCACCGCTCACAAGGGTCCGGACGTCGCGCCTTCAGGGGGGGCAAGATAGTTTCTCATGGAGAAGGATTGCTAATCTCATGCTTGGTCATGAGCTTCGTGCCGGGCGATTCTGCTATGCCCGCAACCCTGTGCTGATTCTCGCGCGCCGTTTGATGTGCCAGAACCAGAGGTTCGAAGAATGAAGTTTCAGGCGTGAATCCGGTACTCAGAAGCTTGCTTGCCCAGATCGGTACGGACCAACTGTCGAGCTGGTTCCTGATCAGCGGGCCGCGCATTGATGGATTCCGCCGGCTGATCAGCGATCCACCGATTGCCAATGATGACGTTCAAGCTGGTCCGGCTCACCCCTACCTCATCCTTGCGCTGCTCCCGAAGCTGCTGGAATCTACCCCGTTCGAGGCTCCCGCAGGGGCGCGGTTTGGGGTCAATTACGGAATGGACGATGTGCGGTTCGTCAACCCGGTGCCGCCCGGCTCGGAAGTTCGCGGCCGGTTCACCATTGCCGATGCGTTCGAGAAGCACACTGGCCAGGTCCAGCTCAGCATGGATGTGCGCGTGGAGATTCAAGGACAAGAGTCGCCGGCGCTCACCTGCCGGTGGATCACCCAAGTCTACACTTGATGCTGGTCAGGGATGAGCAAGTCGCGCGCCTCCTGACCTCCATCGAGCAGGCGGTTGACCCTCAGTTCAACCGCCCAGCGATCGCCCTCGCGCCGAAGCTCCCAACGGTTTGCGGCGACACGGTGCACCGTGAAATGCGTTCCGTCCCACCGAAAAACGCAGGAATAGCCGGTTGCCGTTGCCTGATCGCCATCCAAGGTGATCGTCACTGGGCTAAGGACATGGGCCGCACCGCCGGCGATCAGCTGCTGGTGAGTGTCGGCTTCGAGCAGCGCCCTAATCGCGTCGGAACCCCGGCTAATTCCCATGCCTCCAACGTCGTACGCTCCGTCAGCAGCCCAGAGACTGGCAGCTCCGGCGCAATCACCTCGATCCGCTGCGGGACCGTATGAGGCGATTACATCGCGGATCGCTTCCAGATCTTCGAGACGCTGCATCCTGCGCGTCAGCGCCTCAATCGCGGCATTCGCCTGCATCACTTCCTCGCCCATGGATTTGCTCGATCGATTTGCGAGAGCCTAAGCTAGCGCTGAACGCCCAAGTTGGAAGTGACCTCATGTCGACGCCCTTGCTTCAGTTCGAGCTTCGGGAGACCGCAACCATGATCCGGGAGGTGACAGCGCGGTTTGCCACCGAACAAATTGCGCCGCTCGCCGCGAGGATTGATGCCGAGGACTGGTTCCCCAGAGAGCTGTGGCCGCGGATGGGCGCGCTTGGATTGCATGGGATCACGGTCGAGCAGGAGTGGGGCGGGCTCGGCCTCGGCTATTTGGAGCATGTAATCGCGCAGGAGGAGATCGCCCGTGCATCGGCATCGATCGGCCTCAGCTACGGCGCGCACTCCAACCTGTGCATTAACCAGATCCGCCGCTGGGGCAGTGATGAGCAGAAACGAAGCCTTCTCCCCAAGCTGATCTCGGGGGAGCATGTCGGCGCGCTGGCGATGAGCGAGGCGGGGTCGGGCAGTGACGTCCTGTCGATGAAGCTCAGCGCCGAGCGGAGGGACGATGGCTATGTTCTGAAGGGGACGAAATTTTGGATCACCAACGGTCCTGAAGCGGATGTGCTGGTGGTCTACGCCCGCACCGGCGAGGAACCGCGTTCAATCAGCAGCTTCATCATCGAACGCGGCGCGCCAGGTTTTTCGGTCGGTCAGAAGATCGACAAGATGGGCATGCGGGGAAGTCCAACGGCCGAGCTGGTGTTCGACGAGTGTTTCGTTCCAGCCGAACGTCGGCTCGGGAATGAAAATGGCGGGGCCGAAATCCTGATGAGCGGTCTGGATTATGAGCGAACCGTGCTCGCCGGGGTCCAGATCGGGATCATGCAGGCCTGTCTCGATGTTGTGCTGCCCTATGTCCGCGATCGCCAGCAATTCGGCCGGCCGATCGGGAGCTTTCAGCTGATTCAGGCCAAGGTTGCGGACATGTATGTCGCACTGAATTCGGCGCGGGCCTATGTCTATCAGGTCGCGAAGTGCAATCCTGCTTGCGAGCGAGAACGCGTTCCGCGTGGCAGGGGAGGCGGTTCAGGCGCTTGGCGGTGCAGGCTACACGCGGGACTGGCCCGTCGAGCGATTCCTGCGCGATTCCAAGCTGCTCGATATCGGCGCCGGCACCAACGAGATTCGGAGGATGCTGATCGGCCGCGAACTCATCGGTGTTTAATTACTCGGCAGCGACGCCTTGCAGCGCGTGCCGGACCGAGTCCGCCAACTCTGGTCGGCAGATGATCAGGTCCGGCAGGTAGACGTCTTCCTGATTGTAGACGAGCGGGCTTCCATCCAGTCTGGAGCAGAACAGGCCATGGGCCTGCGCCACGGCGACCGGCGCTGCGGAATCCCACTCGAACTGTCCGCCGGAATGGACGTAGATCTCCGCCTGTCCGCGCACAACCGCCATCGCCTTGGCGCCCGCTGATCCCATTTCGAGCAGCTCCGCCCCAAGCGCTTCCGCGACTTGCACGGCCTCCTTCGCTGGACGTGTCCGGCTGACCAGCATGCGTAGGGGCGCGTTTGCTGCCGGTAACGGGCTCGGCCGATCAGAGCGCAAGACGAGCCCCGCTCCCGGCAGCGCCACAGCCCCGATTTCGGCAACGCCATTGATCGTCAGCGCGACATGGACGGCCCAATCCTCACGCTTCTCGCCATACTCGCGGGTGCCGTCCACCGGATCGATGATCCACACCCGCTCCATGCCGAGGCGGGCGCCATCGTCCTTCATTTCCTCCGACAGCAGTCCGTCATCGGGCCGCTGCTCACGCAATGCGTGGACCAGGAACTGGTTGGCGGTCTGATCGCCGGCCTTACCCAAAGCCTTCGGCGAGAAGACCTCAGATTCGCGCACGGCGATCAGAATTTGCCCAGCGGTTTCCGCCAGATGGGCGGCCAGATCGGCGTCCGTCATGCCCGGCCCAACACTTTGGAGACGATGAGATCGGCGGCTTCCTCCGGTGACATCTTCGTTGTGTCGATGTGGATCTCCGGGTTCTCCGGAGATTCATACGGACTGTCGATGCCAGTGAAGTTCTTGAGCGTCCCCTGGCGAGCCTTCTTGTAGAGCCCCTTGACGTCGCGCTTCTCCGCTTCAGCCAATGGCGTATCGATGTGCACCTCGAAGAACTCGCCTTCCGGGATCATCTGCCTGACCATGTCGCGCTCCGCACGGAACGGGGAGATGAACGCCGTGATGACGATCAGGCCGGCGTCGCCCATCAGTCGTGCGACTTCGCCGACGCGTCGAATATTCTCCACGCGGTCCGCCTCGGTGAAACCGAGGTCCCGATTGAGCCCGTGCCGGACGTTGTCGCCGTCCAGCAGGAACGTATGGCGGTGCTTCAGGTACAGCTTTTTCTCGACCAGATTGGCGATGGTCGACTTGCCTGCGCCAGAGAGGCCGGTGAACCACAGCACTGCCGGCTTCTGATGCTTGAGCTGCGCGTGTTGCTCGCGGCCGATGTCGAGCGCCTGCCAATGGACATTCTCTGCCCGGCGAAGGCTGAAATGCAGCATTCCGGCAGCGACCGTCGCATTGCTGATCTTGTCGATCAGGATGAAGCCTCCGAGCGCGCGGTTGTCCTCATACGGCTCGAACACGATCGGCTTGTCGGTTGCCAATTCGGCGATCCCGATCGCGTTCAGATCGAGCGTCTTGGCCGCAAGATGCTCCATCGTGTTGACGTTGACGACATATTTGGGCGCATGGACGACCGCGGACACGGTCTGCGTTGCCAGCTTCAGCCAATAGCCGCGACCGGGCACCAGCTCATGGTCGGACATCCACACGAGCGTCGCTTCGAACTGGTCGGCCGCCTGCGGCGGGCAATCCGCCACCGCAATCACGTCTCCGCGCGAGCAGTCGACCTCGTCGGCCAGGGTGAGTGTGACCGACTGGCCGGCCACGGCGTGGTCGAGGTCGCCGTCGAGGGTCACGATGCGCGTGACCTTGGTCTGCCGCCCCGAAGGAAGGACCTTGATCTCGTCGCCGGGCTGGATTCGCCCGGTGGAGATCAGGCCGCTGAACCCGCGGAAGTCGAGGTTGGGGCGGTTGACCCACTGCACCGGCATGCGGAACGCCTTCGCCTGGTCGGCGACCGTATCGACTTCAACGGTCTCCAGATGGTCGACCAGCGTCGGTCCATCATACCAAGGCGTATTGGCCGACTTCGCCGTGATGTTGTCGCCCTTGAAGCCGGAGATCGGCATCGGCACGAACGAGGTGATGCCGATGCTGTCCGCGAACGCCCGGTAATCGGCCACGATCGCGTCGAACACGTCCTGGCTGTAATCAACCAGATCCATCTTGTTGACGGCCAGCACGATGTGCCGAATGCCGATCAGGTGGGTCAGGTAGCTATGCCTGCGGGTCTGCGTCAGCACACCCTTGCGCGCATCGATCAGGATCACGGCCAGATCGGCGGTCGAGGCGCCGGTGACCATGTTGCGTGTATATTGTTCGTGCCCGGGCGTGTCGGCGACGATGAACTTGCGCTTCTCGGTCGTGAAGAAACGATAGGCCACGTCGATCGTGATGCCCTGCTCGCGCTCGGCCGCCAGTCCGTCGACCAGCAGCGCGAAATCGATTTCCTGACCCTGCGTTCCGACCCGCTTGCTGTCGGCCTCGAGTGCCGCAAGCTGATCCTCGAAGATCATCTTTGAATCGTACAGCAGCCGCCCGATCAGCGTTGACTTGCCGTCATCGACGCTGCCGCAGGTGATGAACCGCAGCAACGTCTTGTGCTGGTGCTGGTCGAGATAAGCGTCGATGTCCTGTGCAATCAGGTCATCGGTTTTGTAGATGACGTCCTGGTCGGCCATTAGAAATAGCCCTCCCGCTTTTTCTTTTCCATGCTGGCGTCGCCAGCGTCCTTGTCGATGGCGCGCCCTTGCCGTTCCGAGGTGGTGGTCAGGAGCATTTCCTGGATCACTTCGGACAGGGTGGCGGCTTCGCTTTCGACCGCCCCGGTCAGCGGATAGCAGCCGAGCGTGCGGAACCGGATCGACCGGTCGACTGGCTTCTCCCCGGGCTTGAGCGGGAAGCGGTCGTCATCGACCATCAGCAGCAGCCCATCGCGTTCCACCGTCGGCCGCTTTTGCGCGAAATAGAGCGGAACGATCGGAATGTCGTTGAGCTGAATATATTGCCAGACGTCGAGTTCGGTCCAATTCGAGATCGGGAAAATTCGGATGCTCTCGCCCTTGTTCTTGCGGGCGTTGTAGAGGTTCCACAGCTCGGGCCGCTGATTTTTCGGATCCCAGCCATGAGTGGCGGTGCGGAACGAGAAAATGCGCTCCTTGGCGCGGCTTTTTTCCTCGTCGCGCCGGGCTCCGCCGAACGCCGCATCGAAGCCATATTTATCGAGCGCCTGCTTCAGCCCCTCAGTCTTCCACATGTCGGTGTGGAGCGGGCCATGATCGAACGGGTTGATCCCGCGCTCCTTCGCCTCAGGATTGTGATAGACCAGCAGCTCCATGCCGCTTTCCCGAGCCATGCGATCGCGCAGTTCATACATCGCCTTGAACTTCCACGTCGTATCGACGTGAAGCAGCGGAAACGGCGGCGGTGAAGGGTAAAAGGCCTTGCGCGCGAGATGCAGCATGACCGCCGAGTCCTTGCCGACGGAATAGAGCATCACGGGTTTTTCAACCTCGGCGACGACTTCCCGAAGAATATGAATGCTTTCCGCCTCCAGTCGCTGGAGGTGGGTCAAAGTCTGTGAATCCATGCCGTTCGACATCCCTATGGCCCGCTGTTGACTCCCGGGCGCTGTTTCCAACCAGACCCGTTTGACTCCCGGGCTCTTGTTGCAGCGGCGCTAATGTCATAATTGCAATTTTGAAGAACCTCCCATTTGGGATCACGAGATGCCGATTATTGTCGGAGAGGAGGAGGACCTCCTCACCGCTGTCTACGACGGTCCATTTGACCAGCCGCTTTGGTCGACCTTCCTCGATCGTCTCCGCGCCCGCACGCGCGCGACTTACGCTGGAATTATCTTTCGTCCTCCCGGATGGCCGTCGAACACGCCGCTCGAGTTGTTTTCCGGCGAACGGTTCACGCCTGAGCTGCAGCGCTTGTACGAGCAGGAGCTGTACAAGAACGATCCGATCCCTCTCCTGACGCTACGCGAAAATCGCGTCTACTCGGTCTCGGAAATGCTCGATCAAGGCGATCCGCAACACCGTGATTTTTACCGGACGCTGCTTGTCCCTGGCGGTCTCGGTCAGATGCGGACACTGCGGGTGGTGGAGCCGTCCGGGGTCAACGCGTGGCTAACCATCGGCAGGCGGAAGCCGGATTTTAGCGCCGTTGAAAGCGCCTTGCTCAGTCGCTTGGCGCCCCATTTTCAGCGCTCGTTGCGCAACTATGTGGCGATCGAGCAGCAGCGCTACCGCGAGCAGGTGACGGCGGAGGCGATGCAGCGGCTGAATTTCGGCTGGTTCAGCCTCGATTCGGCCAGCCGGATTGTCGAGAGCAGCGCGCCCGCGGAGCGATTGCTGCAGCAGTGCGCGGAGCTCAAACGTGACCGCCACGGCCGCTTGTTCGCCGCGCGGCCGGCGCTCGACCGGGAGCTGACGGAGGCGGTGCGAGCCTGCCGCGATAATCCGCGCGTCCGGCCGCGCGCGTTCCACATCGGCCGCGAACCGTGGATCGATATGCTGCTCGTGCCGGCGAGCAACCGCACCGCGGCTGCGACGTCGGAGCCGGTGGCGATCGCTTATCTGCAGGGGGATAACTGGTCAGCGGCTGACCGGCATGAACAGATTGCCGAGATGTTCGGACTATTGCCGAGCGAAGCGCGCTTGGCATTAGCGCTCACGCGCGGTCTCAGCATTGTGGAGGCCGCATCGGATCTTGGCATCACGATCGAAACGGCCCGAAACTATTCGAAACGCATCTACGCGAAGACTGGCGCGCGCGGACAGGCGGACTTGATCCGAATCATCCTCACCAGCGTTCTGGCGCTCGCCTAGAGCGAGCTAACCAGATGACCGCCGTCGACCACGATTTCCGAACCCGTCATGTAGCGGGACGACTCTGAAGCGAGCAGGAGCAAGGCTCCTCGAAGGTCCTCGACATCCCCGAGCCGCCTTTGCGGAATTCGTCGGATCAGCTTCTGGCCGGCCTCGGTTTGCCAGAACTCGCGATTGAGCTCCGTGTCGATATAGCCCGGGCACAGCGCGTTCACCCGAATTTTGTGGCGCGCCCATTCCAGCGCCATCACTTTCGTCATCTGTACGACCGCAGCCTTGGAGATTGCGTAGGCACCAACATTGCCGGCCTGGCGGAGGCCCAGGATCGACGCGATGTTGATAATGCTGCCGCCCCGCCCGGCCCCGATCATCGCCTTGGCAGCACCTTGAGCGACCAAAAACGCGCCGCGGGCATTGGTTCCGACGACCGAATCCCAATCGTCCTCGGTATGGTCGGTCATCGGCTTGTTCAGGGCGACTCCGGCATTGTTGACCAGGATATCGACCGCGCCAACCTCGCTCCAGAAGCTGGCAATCGACAAAGGTGAGGTGACGTCAAGCGACATGCCGCGGGCGTCCATGCCTTCATTGGTGAAGGCTAGGGCGAGTCCTTCAACACGCTCCTTGCGCCGCGCGGCGAGGATCACGCTCGCGCCAGTCTGGGCGAGTGTTCGGGCAAAGTCGCTGCCGAGGCCGCTCGAAGCACCGGTCACCACCGCCGTGCGGCCGGAAAGATCAACTCTGATAGTCATGCGTTTTGGCTAGGCCGAGCACGAACAGCAGCATAGGAGCTCGGAGGCATTGACGACGAACCGTGCTTTTCTATAGATGAAGCGATCCGACAGGAGATGAGGATGGACCGGAAGGAACGCGCGCGAACTCCCGCCGGGAAGTTACTGCTGGCAATCCTCGTCGCTCTCGGTCTTTCGATCCCGCTCTTTTGTGTCTGGCTGCTGGTCTACGATCGCGAGAGCCAGTCTGAGCAGGCGCGCGCGTCGATCACGGAAGGATGGGGCGGCACGCAGACTGTCGCCGGTCCCGAACTCTATATCCCGTTTCGAACCACGGTCAGCGTGACCGACTCAAGCACGGGCCAGCCGATCGTCCGCGCCTCGGTGGTCGAGCGCTGGCTGGTCGTCGCCCCAGCCGGGATCGATTTCGCAACGCGGATTGCTCCTGAACGCCGGTCGCGCTCAATCTATGAAGTGGTAATCTACCGAGCGGCGGTCGAGGGGCGGGCAACCTTCGCCGTGCCCGC
>CBFGZJ010000008.1:0-20080 GCA_965653215.1 uncultured Sphingomonas sp.
AGGTCAACCAGGCGGAACGGCCAAGACAGGAAGTTCCGGCCCTTGCTGTTGTTGTAGTAGCTGTTGGCCTTGGGGTGGGACCAGATCATCTTGGTCATCTGCTTGGCAACTCGATCATTGAACCATTCGAACGCCTCCGGGGTGGGTTCGACCGCCTTCTTGTCGCTTGCCACCGCCCAATCCAGGCATTCGATGATATAGTTGACCTGCACTTCCGAGATCAGGTTTTGACCGGCCGCATGGTTGGGCGCGCTATTCGGTCCAACCGTCAGGAAGTAGTTCGGGTAGCCCGTGACCGCCACGCCAAGGTAGGAACGCGGATCTTCCGTGCCCCATTCCTCGCGCAGGTTGCGCCCGTCGCGGCCAATCACGGTAAGATTGCCGAGCATATTCGAGACGTCGAAACCGGTTGCGCAGACCAGCACGTCGAACTCGAACTCGCGTCCATCCGCCATTTTGATGCCGGTGGGCGTAATCCGCTCGATTTTCTGATCCTCAAGGTGGACATTGTCCCGTTTGAGGGCATCGAACCAGCCCGCGTCCATCTCGATCCGCTTGGAGAAGATCGGGAAGTCCGGAGACAGTTTCTTGAGAAGATCCGGACGATCGGCGAACTTCGATTCCATGTGGGCGACGGCGAACTGCCGCATTCCTTCGTTGATCGCCGATACGGACGGCGAGTCTTTCGGCCAATCGGGGTCCATGACGACATTCGGGTAGAGGCCATCGGCCGCGAACCAGTAGACGCGGAACCGGAACCACTCACGGAAATGCGGGATGTAGCGCAGGGCGAACTTCACCCCGTCGCTCACCTCGGACATGATTTCGGGATTGTAGATCGCCCAGTGCTTGGAGCGCTGGAACACGAAGAGCTGTCCAACCTCCGGCGCAATCGCCGGCACTAACTGGGCAGCGCTCGCGCCTGTCCCAATCACCGCAACCCGCTTGCCGCGGATTTCGATGTTCGGATCCCAAGTGGCAGTGTGCATCTTGTGACCCTGGAAATCTTCCAAGCCGGGGATGCTTGGCCATTTGTAGCGGTTGACCGGGCCATGAGCGTTGATGACTGCATTGACGCGGAGCACCTCTTCGGCTCCGTCATCGCCGCGGACCGTGACGTCCCACATCTTGGCCTGATCATCGTACACCAGCTTCGTGACCATGGTGTTGAAGCGGATCCTGCGGCGCAGATCATATTTGTCCGCCACGGTGGTCAGGTAATTCTGCATGTCAGCGCCGTGCGGGTGGTACTGATTCCACTCCGGGCTGATCTCGAACGAATAGGAATAGAAGTGGCTTGGAGTGTCGACGCCCACGCCCGGATACTTATTCTCCCACCAGGTGCCGCCGACCTCAGAATTCTTTTCGATGACGATGTGGTCGTAGCCGGCTTCCTCAAGCTTGATGGCCGCCACCATTCCGGTCAGCCCGGCCCCGATCACAAGAACTCGAAATCCGGCAGGCGGCGCAGCGCGGGTGGGGATGTCCTTGCGTGGATCGGGCAGTTTGAACCCGCACTGGTCGAACACAAGGGGTAAGAACTCGTCCTCGACCGCCTCGCCAACCGTGACCGACATCATCTTCTGAAATAGCGCGTCGGACGGATCATCTTCGCGTGCCGCTCCCGGGGTTGTCAGGACGTGCAGCAGCTTTTCGCGGAGCTCCCGCTGATACTCGTCCGGGATTTCAACGGCCGGCATCGCATAGGGCGGCTTGATGTAGTTGCGGAACACTTCGAGCATGCCTTCGTCGCGCGTGAGGTGGACATACACCGCCAACAGCGTGTGCACGTTCGCTTCCTGGAGCGCGTTCCTCAACTCCGGCGAGTCGGGCATTGGAAGCGGGCGCTTTTCCGCGTCGAGCCCTTGATTGATTCGATCCTGTACCAACGTCGCCATGTTCAAACCTCGCAAATGTAAGTATTCACTTACTTAGAGTCAGCGACCGTGTCAACGGAGTCGGTCTGCCCGTTTTGTTCGGATAGATGACGGTCGACCCGCACAAATCGCGTCGCGGACCGATCGAACAGATGGTCCTCGTCATCGGCGATCACCTGCGCTGTTCGAGGATCTGCGAACCGCTCCATCGCAGTCATGTAGGAAGGCTCATCGGAAAAGGTGATCAGAGTCACCACGTCGAAATCGGGCTTTCTTTGTCCGGGTGCTAGAATGGCTCCGTCGTCGCGCAGAAATGCGCGTTCATACCGAATGATCTCAGGAGCGATGCTCCGAATGAGCGGCGCGTGATTGCTCTCGTAATAGGCAATGAACTCTTCGCGGCTGATGTCGGGACGCTTCCGAAGCAATGCGATGACTTCAACCGGGCCGGAACTCATAGATCCACTACTTCCGGTGCGGACTGGCGGCCCCGGACCACTCGGCCGGGCCGCTCGCCAGTGGGACGATCATGTCTGCGGATAAGGCGACCAGACACGATTGTTGCGTCAAACCCCGTGGCTCTCTGGTTCAGCCGCAAACCGCCGGATGGGAGGTCGTGGACTACTTCTGGCTTGTGGAGGTGGAGCCGGTCGAGATCGATCACATTCATGTCGGCCTTGTAGCCCTGAGCGATCCGGCCGCGGTCATTCAAATCAACCGTATCCGCGGGGTCGCTCGCCAGTGCTTTCACGATCTGCTCGATGGAGAGGCGAGGGCCTTGCCGGTCTCGGCCCCAGTAGGTGAGCATGAACGTCGGATAGCTCGCATCGCAGATCGACCCGTAATGCGCTCCCCCGTCCCCAAGCCCAACCACGACATCGGGGTGGAGCATCAGGTCATGGATCGCGTCCAAGCGGCCCTCATGATAGTTCCCAAGCGCGTTGTAGAGCATTGCGTGACCATCATCCCCGAGCAGATAGTCATAAGCGACTTCTTCCGGCAGTCGTCCTTCGGCTCGCGCCTGGGCTGCGATGCTGGTCTCCAGCGGGGGCTCGTAATTTGGTGGGTCCGATAGCGGGAACATCCAGTCCCAATTGCGGGAAATCATCGCGAGCGGATTTCCCTCGTTCGGTTTCTCCTGCACGAGCCTGGCTCGGATCGACGGATCCCGCAGATGCCTAAGGCGCTCGGCGAACGGAAGGGCCGCCAAGGGCTGATAGCTGGGGCAGAGGCAGAAGGGATTGGTGGACAGTTCGAAGCCGGCGATCAACCCGATCGGCCGTGGGAGAACTTGCGCCTTGATCTTCGCTCCGCGGCCGTTCGCCTCCTCGATCCGGCGGATTGCAGACTGCCAGACCGCGTCGCCCCGATTGGAGGTCCCGAGCGTGAATGTTGCCGGCCGACCGCAGCTTTCGACCAGGCCGACGAGATGATTCATCTCCTCGTCCCAGCTGAGGTGAGGCGCGTCGAGTACCATCTGCACGATCCCGTGGCCGGCATCGTCCATGCCGGCTGCAATTGCACGCAACTCCCGATCCGACGCTTCGAAGGTTGGGATCTGCTCGCCTGCTTTGGTTTTATGCATGAACAGCCGGGACGAGGCGATGCCGAGAGCGCCAGCTTCCATCGCTTCGCGGGCAAGGGCCCGCATGCGCTCCAGATCGCTGTCGGTTGCGGGCTCGCGCGCCGCTCCCCGGTCGCCCATCACATAGACCCGCAAGGGGCTGTGAGGGAGGTAGGCTCCCACGTCGATGTCGCGCGGTCTCGCTTCCAACGCATCCAGATATTGCGGGAATGTTTCCCAGTCCCACGGAAGACCCTCGGCCATCACGACCCCGGGAATATCTTCGACCCCTTCCATGACGCGGATCAGGAGGCCGTGGTCGTTGGACCGGCATGGAGCGAAGCCGACCCCGCAATTGCCCATCACCACTGTCGTCACTCCGTGCAAGGACGAAGGGGCCAGGCTGTCCGACCATATCGCCTGGCCATCATAGTGCGTGTGGATGTCGACGAATCCCGGCGTCACGATCTTGCCTTTGGCGTCGATCTCCTCTGCGGCTGTTGCGCCGTTGATCACTCCGACCACGGCGATGCGATCACCCTTGACCGCGACATCACCGACGAACGACTTTTCGCCACTTCCGTCGACGATTGTCCCGCCTCGGATGATCAGGTCATAGTCGGCCATGCGCGTGGTGCTCAGGCCGCCAGCCGGCCGGCGAAGATTTCGCCTTCGCGTCGCGTGTCGACATCCTCGACACCGCGCACGCCCAGGGCTTCACGAGCCTCCGCCAGAGGCAGGTGGAAGATGCTCTCCATCTTGGCAAGAAAGAGCGGCTCACTCTCGCGGCCCACGCGGATGCCGCGTTGGATGGCATCGACGGCGGTCGACCAGATCTGCGGATAATGAAGCATGGTTCGAACCGTGTAGCGCAGCGACCCAAGCAGCTGCAGCACGCTTAACTCGCCGGCGAGCTCCTGATTTTGGATGTGCTTGAACACATTCGTCAGCCGGAACCAATAGGGGACCAGCTCTCCCATGAAGTTGAACCCGCCGCCGCACAAGATATGCTCAAAGTCATGGGTTTGGCCCGACCTCAGATTATAATATTCCAGCTGCGAACGCGGCTCCGACCAGGGAACGATCTGGATCTCGTAATCGCCGCCCTTCATCTGGTCGTAGAAGCTTCTTCCAACGCTGCCCGGCGGATAATCGCGGAAATCATCAATCTGATACTTCGAGATAAACCCTTCCTCGAACCATCGATCCAAAGCTGGATTGACCTTCCGCTCGGCCGTAAACATCTCCTCGATCCTGGCATGGTCACGTAGAGAGTCCAGGATCTCCAGAACCGGGTACATCTCAGCCTGCGGAGGAAAATCCGGCCCATTCTTGCGGAGGCAGATCATCGCGATCCACTCGCGCAGTCGAGGGTGGTTCAAATATTTGGAAGAGGAGACCAGCACGCTGCTCTCGGTCTCCACGGGCAAGACGCCGCGCATCAGATAAGGAACATCCATCGTCATCTCTCCGATCATGTCATCTCAAGTTTTGAACCCGATGCCCACGCGGCAATCTTGGGGTCGTTCAAGTCAAATTGGGGGCAGAGGTCGAAAAAGCTCTTGTCGGCGACGGCTACGCGTTGGAGCTTGCGCGGCGTCATCCCCGTCAGGTCGCAGCGCGAATGCTGAAGTGCGATATTGTCCCAGATGACGAAGTCGCCATTGCGCCAGTAGTGGCGATAAACGTTAGCAGGCGCATAAAGCGCCTCGAACAGCTGCCGCAGCAGGGCTTCGCTTTGTGCCTCGTCCAACCCTTCGATGCGCGCAGTTTGCATTTCGCTGATGTACAGGACGGGCTCGCCTGTCACGGGATGTGCGATGACCGCTGGTCTGCGTTGCTGCGGCAGGAACGAAGGCGGATCATAGTCGACGTCGCGGTGCGACTGGACGACCGAAATGACGGTCAACGCTTCGCACTGATCCAATTCCCCGCGAAGCTGCGGCGGTAGGCTCTCGAGCACGCGCGTGCCGTTTGCGAAACTCGTCCAGCTTTGACCGTCGTTCACTTGTGTCGCGTGCAGCGAGAGCACCTTGAACGGCTCCTCGGTGAACGCGAGGTCACTGTGGTAGGCCAGCGGCCCAGCGCCGAGGTTTCCGTCAGTGGAGATCTCCCGATATTCGCCGCGCGCTCCGAGCACTTTTCCAAAGATCGAGAGGACTCGGACCTGGTCATCCTCCGCCAGCTGCTGGCCGCGGAACAGCAGGAGCTTGTGGCAGTAGAACAGAGTTCGCAGCCGATCGGCCTCCGCAGCGCTCAGCTCCTTCGAAAGATCATGGTCGATTTCGATCCCGAACGGGTCAAGCTCCGCGACCCGCCAGTCAGTGTCGACCTGCATCCAACACTCCCTCAAACGCAAACCACACCAAACCCCGGGAGATCACTCCCCAATCGGCGTCGACGTCAATCGCGGTCGGCATCAATCTCTCCAGGATTTTCCGGCCAGTCTTTCGCGGCGCGGCCATGAATTGAGTACTCCCAGGGCGCCGGCGGGGCTTCCTGATCGAAGTCGCGAATCCTGCCAGTCGCTTTACCACTCGCACTGCTTACTACGCAATCCGATAACATGGCAGCGGACGACCCGAGCGATACGTGCGGTAGGATGCTAATCGTTCCGCAATTTAATATCGGGCGGCTGACGCGCCAAATCGCTTAATCAGACGATCGCAGTGTATTTTCCGTGCAACAATGCGCAGATATTCGCTCGTTCCGCTCCAAGGCGCCTACTTGCGTAGCGAGACCCGCTCTATAAGTTGCGATTCCACGCGAGGGCGCGGGCTATGTCCAACTGCGTAACTCAGATGCCACCCGAAAACGGGGGCCGAAGAAGGGGAGAGAGATGACCAAGACGAATCGTGCAAAGGTTCTGCTGCTGGGCGGAGTCGCAGTGGTCGCGTTCAGTTCGCCCGCGATGGCGGCGCAGCCAGCACCGGGTGGGACCGATGTGGTCCCGCCGGCCGGGACTGACGCGGCAGCGCAGGGGCAGGACGTGCCACAGGCCCCTGAGACCGCCAGCACCGAAGGCGACATCATTGTCACGGCGCAGCGGCGCGAAGAGCGCGCGCAGGACGTCCCGATCGTGATCAGCGCCTTTTCGGAAGAGCGGCTCGAGCAGCTCATCGTCACTCAGCCCCAGGATCTGTACGGGAACGTGCCGTCACTGGTGGTCGGAAACCAGGGCCAGGCTAGCCGTGACGTTCAATCTTTCTCCATCCGAGGCCAATCGACCGGGTTTTTGGCTTCGCCGGCGGTGGCCGTGTACATCGCGGAGGTCCCGGTTCCGGCATCGATTTCCCTCAACCTGCAGGGCTCACCCGGAATGTTCGTCGACCTGCAGAATGTGCAGGTTCTTTCCGGTCCGCAGGGAACCCTGTTCGGGCGGAACACGACGGGCGGCGCTGTCCTGTTCGAGCCGCGCAAGCCGACCAACAAGTTCGAAGGCTACATCGAAGGGGGCATCGGAAATTACGACCTGCTCACCATGGAGGGAGCGGTCAACATCCCGATCATCAGCGAGAAGCTGCTGGTTCGCGTGGTTGGCGCCCACCAGTCGCGGCGCGGCTACACCAAGGACCTGATCTGGGATAAATGGCGCGACGACACGAACTGGTACTCCGGGCGCGTCGGAATCACATTCAAGCCAACCGACCGGCTGGATAACTACCTCCTCGGTTATTACACGAAGTCCTCCACGAACGGATCAGGTCAGATCCATCGTGAATTCAACTATGACGTTTTGCAGAATACCGTCGCTCCGGGCGTCGGCTTTTGCTCGGACGTGTTTCCGATCCCAGGCCTGGGAGTTCCCTGCGATGTTTATCGCGATATCTCCGAGCAAGCTGAGGAGGACGGCCCTCGGCGGACACGTCATGGCCTCGACGGGTATAGCAAGGTTAGAACTTGGGGGCTGATCAACACGACCAACTATGAACTGACCGATGAACTGACAGTGCGGAACATCGTCAGCTTCCAGAAGCTATTGGACGATTACGCGACCGACCAGGACGGTACTCCGCTCCAACAATATGATCCTGCCCTTCAACATGCCGATGTACCGCCTGGTTATATCAATGGCGATCCGGACTGGGACTTCCCACGGGACTCACTGAAGCAGTTCACTGAGGAATTGCAGATCCAGGGCAATATGCTCGACAATCGGCTGAACTTCACCGCCGGTGCATTCTATTACAATGCCAAGCCGGATCGGCTTTGGGGTGGTAGGTCGCTCAATTTCTGCCCGGCGCTGTTCACAGGTTTTTGCCAGCCCGGTGAATCGTACACGGGCGTAACCAACAAATCCAAAGCGCTCTACGCGCAATCCACTCTCGATCTCAGCGTCTTATCCAAATACGCCGAAAATCTTCGGCTGACGACCGGGTTCCGGTATACCTGGGACACGGTCGAGGGTTTCGGTTATGGCTTCCGGTTCGATTCCGCAAACCCCGGCAACGTGATTTGCAACGTCAACGGCGCTTCAGTTCCCAGGGAGGATGCCCCAAACAGCTTCGATGAGACTGCGCCGTTTGCGGCCGGATCAGGTTGCCGCTTCGACGCCAAACTGAAAAGCAAGGCGCCGACATGGACGCTCGGACTCGACTACCGGCCCATGAACAATGTCATGCTCTACACCAAGTTGAGCCGGGGATACAAAGCGGGCGGCATCAACACCTTCGCGGTGCGTCAGGAGACCCAAGTTTTCCAGCCTGAGAAATTGACCAGTTGGGAAGCCGGCTTCAAGTCCGACTGGCGGCTTGGCGGAGACATTCCGTTCCGGCTGAACGCGACATATTACTTCTCCGATTATAAAAACATCCAACGGCCTGCCGGCGACTTTAACACGATCACGCTGGCTCAGGGTGCCCAGGTGCTGCCCGCAACGGCAACCATTCAGGGACTTGAGATTGAGACGTCGGTCCGGCCGTTCAGGATCCTCGAGCTCGGGGCGACGATCAGTCACACCGATGCCGATTATAAGGAGTTCACCCAAGAGGTGCTGACTCCGGCAGGGCAGTTCGCTTGTAATGGTGGAGACTTCCCGGGTGGTCGAGTGCCGGCTGGAGAGATTGCCGACTATAGCTGCAACAAATTCCAGTTCGTGACGCCGTGGATTTTTAACGTGCATGGTACCTTGGATCTGCCGATCCCGGAAAATCTCGGTGAGATGTCCCTGTTCGTGAATTACTCCCACTTCTCGAGCCAGAATACATCCCCGCTAAATCCTGAGAGTTTCAACGGAGTGCGGGTTGAACCGGGCGTTCTCATCGATGGGTACGGCCTTCTGAACGCGGCCCTGACCTGGCGCAACGTGGGAGGCAGCGGGCTTGAAGCACAGCTGTTCGGTACCAACCTGACTAACAAGCTGTATCGGGTCAGCAACTCGGGCGTGTTTCAGACTTTGGGTGTTTGGTCGGAGCTCTACGGCGAACCTCGCATGTACGGGCTTAAGCTGAAATACCGCTTCGGCGGTGACCAGTAAGCGCTAAATTCAGGGTCTACTCTTGGGCCCGCTCAGGCGACTGGGCGGGTTCCCTTTTTCAGCCCTGATACCAGCCCGTGCTAGCGACGTTTCGCGTGCATAAGTGCTCGCGAGCGGGCATGGAGACGCGAGGAAAAGCTGCGGAGAATGGTCCCGCGCCTGCTGCAGAAAGAGGATGCAATCAATGGCTTATACGATCGAGCAGTTGTCCGACCTCGAGGACATTCGGACGGTCAAACACCGTTATTTTCGCGGGATCGATACTGCCGACATGACCTTGCTTGAACCCCTGTTCACCGATGACATCGACGTGGATTATCGCGGTGGCACCTACCGAGTCCGACTGAGCGGCAAGGCCAATATGCTCGAATTTTTGGCAAACAGCTTCCACTCGGATGCGCTGGCGATGCATCACGGGCATATGCCGGACATCACCCTCACCGGTCCGGACAGTGCCGAAGGCAGCTGGTATCTTGAGGATATTTTCATCAACGTGGAGGCGAAGACCCACACGATTGGGACCGCGATCTACAAGGACGTGTACCGGCGCGAAAATGGGCGGTGGAAGATTGCCCGGACGGAATATGACCGCGTGATCGAGCTAATCTTCCCGCTTGATCCAAACGCTCAGATCACCGCCCAGCATCTTGCGAAAACCGGTCGCAAGCCACAGGAACGGAGCGATATCTCGCACCTGATCAGCTGGACAGAAGCCGCCTAGGCAATTTCCGGCACAGGCTCCATTTCCGGAGCGTTGTGAGTGTAGGCCATCTCCTCATAACGCTCCGCAATGCGCCAGCCCTTGTCCGTGCGGACGAGCTGGTCGCGGTACCAGAGACCGATAAAAAAGGTTTGCGAGCTTCCGTCGGAATTCTGGTGAACCATCGGGTTGAACAGGATTGTGCGGCTGCTGGCGCGATCACCGTTCAGCTCGAGTTTCGTGGTGGCGACCATGTGCTGGAATTTCGGGAAGCGCTCGAGTGCGACCGGAAGCCAGCGTTTGATTTTCTCGAAACTGCCCTTGGCGCCGCCGGTTTCAGCATAGTCGATTTGGGCGTCGGGCGTGAAAACTTCATCGAGAGCATCCCAGTCCCGGTCGTCGATCGCGAACGAATAGCGGGCGAACAGATCCTGGATCTCGAGGCGATCCGAAATTTCCTGAAGCGACATCATTTTCGATCTCCTCGCAGCCTTCAATGCCGGCACGATGCCGTCCTTGAACCTGACAGCCTTCTGCACCAGAACGCGGGGGAGGCGAAGAGGAGTCGGTCATGCGTTTCGAAGGAAAAACCGCCATTGTCACCGGCGCAGCGTCGGGCATCGGCCGAGCTGTCGCCATCAAGCTCGCGCGGGATGGCGCGCGCGTGTTTTTGGGCGATGTCAATGCCACCGGCCTTTCGGAAACGGCGGATTCCATCACCGGTGCAAATCATGGGATCCTCGATGTGTCGGATCCTGCGGCCTGCGAGGCTTTCATCGGCCGGGTGATCGCCGAAGCGGGTCAACTCGACATTCTTTGCAATATCGCAGGTGTGCTGGATTTCGCTCCAATCGCCGACCTTACCCCCGAGCGCTGGAACCGAGTCCTCGCCGTCAATCTTACTGGCCCTTACAATATGAGCCGCACCGCCTTGCCGCACCTCGTCAAGACCCGTGGCGCGATCGTCAACATGGCGTCAGCAGCCGGGCTGGTCGGAATCCCTTTCAATGCCGCCTACACGGCGTCGAAGCATGGCGTGGTCGGGCTGACCCGCTCGCTTGCGTTGGAATTTTCCAATGCTGGCGTTCGCGTCAATGCGGTTTGTCCGGGCGGCGTGAAAACACCGATGGTGAGCGCCCCGGCGCCCGAGGGGGTCGACTGGACTATGGTGATGCGGGCTGCGTCCTGGCTCAACAATTCCGAGATGAGCGAACCGGAAGATATCGCGGACGCGGTCGCGTTTCTGGCTTCGAACGAAGCACGGATGGTGACGGGGGTCGCATTTCCCGTGGATGGCGGTCAGACCGCCGGCTGAGATCAAACTCCGGGCTGATCTGCCGGAACCTCGACGGTCAGCCCGTCGAGGCTCTCGTCGATGTGGATCTGACACGAAAGCCGGCTGGACGACCGCACCTCAATGGAACCCGCAAGCGCGTCAAGCATATCCTGCTCTTCAGGGCCTGGCGGTCCTACCGTCGCCGTCCATTCGCGGTCGATATAAACGTGGCATGTGCCGCATTGGCGCATTCCGCCACACAAAGCATCGATGCCGTCGACGAGGTTGGCCACGCCAAGCTGCATGACCGTCAGTCCTTCGAAGCAGTCGAATTGCTGCGCCGACCCATCCGGCTGCACGTACCGGATCTTGGCCATCAGGCGTGAGACACCGGGCAGCCGGTCTGATTATCGGCAGATGTGGTCAGTGGAGTGCGCGCTTCCCACTTGCGCTTGCGGTAGCGGACCCGGCAAGGTTGCTTCGGCCAGTAGGTGGTTGCTCCGGCAACCGGGCGCGGCTCGTCAATTAGCTCGAAATCCAGATTACGCAGAAGAACCGCCAGCAGCACCTTCATCTCCATGCGCGCGAAGTTGACCCCGGCACAGCGATGGACACCGCCGCCAAAGCCGATGAGCGCGTTGCTGGTGATCTTCTCGGCTTCGCCGGCCTCGAAGCGATGGGGGCAGAAGGCCTCCGGTTGCTCGAAAACTTCATCCATGCGGTGGCTGATCGCGGGGGAAAGCAGCACCCAATCGCCTTTTTTCACCGTAATGCCGTTCCAGTCGATGTCCTCGGCGGCGACGCGATTGAGGATGAAGGCAACCGGGTGAAGGCGCTCGCTCTCGCGGATGGCTGCGTCCAAGTGAGGTAAGGCCAGCGCCTGTTCCCAGCTCATGTCAGAGCCGTCAGAGTTCCCCAGAACCGCGTCGATTTCATCGACGACCTTCGCGCGATACTCAGGGTTCTGTGCCAGATCGAGTAACGCCCAGCTCGCCTGCCCCGCAGTCGTCTCATGCCCGGCCCAGACCAGGAGCAGGATCAGGTTGATCAGCGTTTCGTCAGACACCGGAGACCCATCCGGATAACTGGTCTGGATCATCTCCTGGAAGAAATCGGGTGGGTCAGCTGGATGTGCCCGGCGCTCGGCAATCCAGTCGCCAAGGATCCTGTGCAGCTTGCGCTTGGCGCGTTGGCTCCGCACCATTCGCGGTGTAGGCAGCCACAGCGGCAGGACAAACTCCATCCCGCCGGAGAAATCGCGGAACAGGCGGAAGAACTCGTGACCCAGCCGCTCATGGAAATCGCGGCCCATGAAGCTATGGGCGGCGATGTCCATCACCACCGGGCCGAGCGTCGGAATGACATCGAAGCTGCCGTCCGCCCCAAGCTCATCGCAAAGCCGCGCGCCATGTTCGGCCATGACCGGCACATACGCCTTCATCGCCGCCGCCTTGAACCGCGGCATGATGATCCCGCGCTGCCGCAGATATTCCTCCTGCTCCGCGAACGAGTAGAAATCGCGCGAGAACATCTTGTGGAAGAACGGCATCGACTCCCGGATCGACAGCAACTTGTCTGTCTGCTGGAAGAAGAAGGCATTATTTTCCGGCCCGAGGAGGACCGTGAATTTCCGTCCGCCCATCTTGAACCGGAATACCGGACCCAAGGTCCGATACCCTTTCTTCAGCATGGGCACCGGATCGCGGAAGAATTCGAGCAAATGGCCGAGCAAGGGAACCCCACCAGGGAGTTCTGGAACAACTCGCGGCGAGACGGCCGCGACGGTCGGGGAGCTCTCTACCTGAGTCGCCATGCGTGCCTCCTGATGGCTGCCGAGGATCGATATAGCGGCTCCGAAGTGAAATCGGAATGTTTTTCGCAAATCCGATCCGTCGATCGACCGGGTGGTGGGAGCGCTCGTCACACTTGTTGGCGGCTGAGGTCCGAGCTAACGCCCGCTCGTAACGACGACACCTAAGTTCAGGGAGACGAAGATGCTTTCGAAGGTCATACTCGCCAACACGGATTTGTCTGTCAGCCAGCTTTGCTACGGCACCAACATGCTCGGTACCGCGGTGGATCAGGACACGGCAAATGCGATCCTCGACCGTTTCGTCGAGCTTGGTGGGAACTTCATTGATTCGGCGCGCATGTATGGCGACTGGATTCCGGATGCTCCCGCCGGCGCAAGTGAGCGGGCGATTGGCGCCTGGTTGCGCCGCCGAGGCCGCGACGGGATCGTGGTGGCTACCAAGGGCGCGGCGATGGACCTGCGTGCTGGCGACTGGCGCAACCGTGTCACTGCCGAAGACATCGCCAAGGACGTTGGCGAGAGCCTTGAGCATCTCGGCGTCAACTCCATCGATCTCTACTGGCTCCATGCCGACAATCCGGAAGCTCCCGTTGGTCCAATCATCGACGCGCTGGTCGCTCATCAGGAAGCTGGCCGGATCCGCTATTTCGGAGCTTCGAATTGGACCCCTGAACGCATCAAGGAAGCGAATGATTATGCCGCGTCCAAGGGTAAGCAGGGCTTTGTTGCGGCCCAGCCTTTCTGGGGCCTGGCCGTTCCGAACGAAGAGAACGCGAATGCCCAAGGTTATGTGCTGCACTATGAAGGGCGCTTCGAAGAACTGCACAAGGCAGGACTCCCCATCATCCCATACGCGGGTCAGAGCGGCGGCTACTTCACCAAAGTGGATGCGGGTGGAACGGAATCGGTGCGCGAAGACGTGCGCGCCCGGTATGATCATCCCGCCAACGAGAAGCGGCTCGTGGCAGTTCGCGAGATCGCCCGGAAGCATGGCGTCACGATCAACGAGATCGTCCTCGCTTATCTGCTGAATCAGCCGAACCAGACGATCCCGATTATCGGCGCGAGCCGCCCGGATCAGATTGAGGAAACTGTCAAGGCGGCGTCGATCAAGCTCAGCGCGGACGAGCTGCAGCAGTTGCGCGTCAGCTGATTGGCAATGGGGCAGCCCACCCCGGAGCAGCTCTCGTCATTGCTCGAGGCGCTGTTCGGAGGGCTGCTCCACGCTGACCCCTGGTCTGAGTTTCTGCGTCGCCTTGCCGACCAAGCTGGCGCGACCTATGCGACATTGCTGCTAACCGGACCCGGCTTCGATGCTCCCGGGACGATCGTCACACCGGATGCCAACCCGCGAACCGCGGAAGATTATGCAGAGGGCATGTTCGCTGCCGATCCGTTCGTCGGCCTTCCGGAAGGGAAGGTGGTCACCTTCGCCGAGTTCGTCGAGAATGTAGACCCTGCGTTCCAGCATTTCCTGGAAACGAGCGGGAGCGGCCAAATCCTCGGAGTGGACTTGCGAACCTCCGCCGGTTCTGAAGCGCGGCTGCGGCTGACCCGGCATCACGACCTCGCTCCGTTCGAACCGGGTGAACGGGAATTGGTTGCCGGTTTGGTTCCTCACATCAGAATTGCCCTGGCACTCTTCGCTCAAATGGAATCGAGCGCGGCGGAGCAGGGGGTATACCAAAGCGCATTCGGAGGCCTGGCCTTCGCAAGCTTGATGCTCGATCGGACCGGGAAGGTCGTGCGGAGCAATGATGCCGCTCAGCGCCTGCTTGCTTCTCAGTCCGGCCTGGCGATCCGCGGAGAAAAGTTGGCTATGGCTGATCGGCAGGCGTCAGCGATTATCCAGAGTATGTTGGCCAATCTTGATGGATCAGACGGGCCGGTGCGATTCCGGATCGATCCCCATGGGGAGGCGCCGGAACTGTCCGCCGTTGCAACCCCGCTGTCACGGCGCTCCTTCATGTCGGAGGGCGAACCGGTGCTGGCGCTGTTCATTGCGGATCCGGCTCAACCCGCGGAGGTCAATCCGGAAGCGCTTCGGGACATTTTTCAGCTGACACCAACCGAGGCGCAGATCACTGCTGAGCTTGCCGCCGGGGCCTCCCTGGTCGAAGTTGCACGATTGCTCGACATGGCTCACAACACTGCGCGCTCCCATCTGCGATCGATTTTCGCGAAAACTGGGGCCAGACGGCAATCACAGCTTGTCCACCTGGTTCGCTCCAGCACCGCTGGGGTGGCTTCGCACCATCGCGGAGGCGCATAACCCCCAATTTCGCATGCAGAGGAGACTGCTCCATGGGCGAACTATCGGGGCGGAGAGCATTTGTAACCGGGTCAAGTTCGGGCATCGGCGCGGAGAGCGCGCGGGCTCTCGCTTCTGCGGGCGCAGCCATCATTCTTCATGGCCGGGACGCGGGCAAGCTGGCCCGGGTCGCGGAAGAATTGCGCGCCGTCGGCGTCGAGGTTGCAAGCGTCACCGGCGCGCTTGATGACTTGGACACAGCACGTGACGTCGCGGCGCAGGCGCTATCCTTGGGCCCGATCGACATTCTCGTGAATTGTGCCGGAGGAGCAGCTGCCGGTGGAGGGACCGCCAGGTTCTTCGAGGCAACTCCAGAGGACTGGCTCGCCTCGTTTCGGGCCAACGTTCTCTCCACGGTGACAATTACTCAGGCGATCGTTCCAGGGATGATCGAGCGCAATTGGGGACGGGTGATTTCTATCGCGAGCGGGATCGTGGATAATCCCGTTTCGACCATCCCCGACTACAAAGCAGCCAAGACTGCTTTGGTGGCGTTCACTACCAGCCTGGCGGTGGAACTGCGCGGTACCTTTGTCACGGCCAACGTGATCAGCCCCGGCTTCATTGCGACCGAGGGCCTTCGCGGATGGATCGAAAGTCAAGCATCGGCCAAGGGTTGGGGAACGACCTGGGACGAGATCGAAACGAACGCGGCGCAGGATGTTTTCCCTGCGCTGGTTCCGCGGCTCGGACGAGCCAACGACATTGCGAGGACAGTGGCGTTTCTCGCAAGCCCGAGCGCGGATTTCATCACCGGGGTCCATCTTCGGATCGACGGAGGGCTAGCAATCGCCTGATCCTGGCGATCATCCAAATGGACGATGCGCAAGGCCGGTCTCCCGCTAGGATGACGAGAAAGGATTTAGGAGAGAACTGATGCGATTCTCGATCATCTATGAAGCCCAGATGGTGGATACCTCCCGCGAAAATGAGCAGCAGCTTTTCCGCGACATGGTCGAGCAGTGCGTATTTGCCGAGGAGATGGGTTTCGACACGATTTGGGCCGTCGAACACACCGCGCTGACGCAATATGCGCATATGTCTGCGCCGGAAACCTTCCTTGCCTTCATCGCGGGGAAAACGGAGCGCATCGGCATTGGCCATGGCGTGGTCTGCCTGCCGCCGGCGATGAACCATCCGGTCAAGGTCGCCGAACGAATTGCAATGCTCGATATCTTGTCGAATGGCCGCGTTCATTTCGGCATGGGCAAAGGCGGCACCCAGCAGGAGGCTGGCACCTTCGGCTATGACCTCAGCGAACTTCAGCCGATGATCGATGAGAGCATGTACCTGATCCCCAAAATCCTGAAGGACGGGGAGGTCGAGCACGACGGGGAATATGTGAAAATTCCGCGCCGGCCAATCCATCCGAGCCCGCTGCAGAACCCGCATCCCCCGATCTACATGGCCTGCACTCGCCCCGAGACTTTGGTCACCGCTGGGTCGCGCGGGATCGGCGCACTGGTCATGGGATTTTCAGGCCCGGACAACATCGCCGAGAAAAATGCGGCTTACCGCGCTGCCTTCGCCAGCCGCAAATCCGAGGATCAGGTTGGATTCCGTCCGACGGAGCATTTGGCTGCCTTGTGTCCAGCCATCGTGCTCGACGATCGCGAACAGGCGCGGCGGATCGGCCTTCGTGGTCAACGCTTCTTTGTCGAGGCAATTGCTCACTGGTACCAGGGCGGACCCAAGCCCACGGTCGACGAAAGCCTGTCGGGCGATGAGCAGGCCGCAATCCTGACCAAGGAAAAGGAAGAGGTCGTCGCCTATCTGTCCGCGGAGAAGATCACGGTGAATGACGCCGTGACCAACATCTACGGGATTGCCGAAGACGCGTACGGAACTCCGGAAGATTGCATCCACTACGTCTCGCGCCTGTTCGAAGCCGGTGCGGACGAGATTTTGTTCATCTTCCAGATGGGCGGGATTCCGCACGAGGCGATCATGCAGACCATTCGCAACATCGGGGAAAAGGTCATCCCGCACTTTCGGGAGCGCGCTCTGGCTGCTGAGTAACGAAGGCGCTCGGGTGACACGTCCTCCATGCCGTGTCACTGTCGCCGAACCTTTGCGGCCGTACCGGAGAGAAAAGTATGTCAGAGCAGCGTTACGACCCGTTTGCGATCTACGATCCTGCAATCCTGGTGGCATCGGATCCGATTGAGATTGACGCTCCGGCATCGGTCGTCTGGGAAGTGCTGACGGACATGCCCAACTATGGGCTCTGGAACCCCTTTTGCGTTCGCGCCGAGTCGACGTTGGAGATGGGTGCTCCGGTCCACATGAGCCTCGTCAACTATGCCAATCCCGGCACTTTGGCTCCGAATACGGAATATGTCTGCGCCTTCGAACCCGAGCGGCTCCTGTCTTGGGAGCTCCCCTACACCGATGAGTGGCCCTATCCGGCGCGCCGCGACCAAATGATTGAGTCACTTGGACCAGACCGCTGTCGCTACCAGTCGACGGATGCCTTCACCGGGGAGAACGGCATCCACGTGATGCGCTATGCAGGGCCGTGGGTCACTCGCGCATTCAACGATACCGCACGGGCGCTAAAGACCCGCGCTGAGATGCTGCACGCGGGTCGGAAGGGCCAGCCGGCGAGCTAGGCAGCCGCGATCGTCTCGATCGTTGCGCGCATCCCATCGACGGCTCGCCGGGCGCGTTCCAGGACCGGGATTCCGACCTGGATCGCATCCTCCTGCGGCAGTTCGACGCTGACGGCGCAATTGCTCGGTAGCGCTTCGTAGAAGCCGGCGATGTCGAACACTCCGCCGCCTGCCAGCAGCCGCTGGGAAGATGCTTCATAATCCCACTGGGTGGGCTCGTAGAATTCAGGACCGTCGCACAATTGTCCGTAGAGAATTCGATCAGCAGGAGCGGCTGCGAGGTCTGCGGTTCTGCCGCCCGACCGAACCAGGTGCAGCAGGTCGACGTTGACCCCCACGTTCGGCGCCTTCCCGTCAACGATGGCGAGTGCCGCATCAAGCGATTTGACCTGCGACAGCGGATAAAACTCAACCACGACGCCCAATCCAAATGACCCCGCGAGCTCGCAGAATTGCGTGAACTTGTCCTCGCGCCGCGCTGGGTCGCGGTCATAGACAAGTGCGTTGACAGCCTTGGCGCCGAGCGTGGACGCGCACTCCAGGGCACGCCGGAACTGGCTGACCTCTGTGCGCCCCGCGAGGGTGAAGGGGTAGGCGACGTCCAGCGACACTCCAAGGTCGCGCAACCTGATGCTTGTCTCCCGCAGCTGACCCGAATCGCCATAAAGATCGAAGTGAGGCAAGCGGGGAAGAACCTCCATCGGTTCCAGGAACATGCAAACGGCATCGCATCCGGTTGCTCTTGCCACCTCGACCAGTTCGCTTGGAGTGGTGTCCACTACCGTGATGTGATCGAGGGCTAAACGCTGCACCGTCATCCTTTCGCTTGTGAGACCTTCCTTGCCGCCGTAGCGGCGAAGCGCAAGACTGGCGTTCAGGAGCAAGGAATGACCGACTACACCACCATCCGATATGAGGTTGACGGGGACGGGATCCTGCTGCTGACGCTGGCCCGCCCGGATAAGCTGAATGCGTTTACAGTGACCATGTGCGACGAGCTGGTCGACGCCTATGGGCGAGCCAGCAGCGACGACTCGGTCCGAGCGATCGTGGTGACCGGTGAAGGCCGCGCCTTCTGCGCCGGAATGGATCTGTCGGTTGGCGGCAATGTGTTCGGCCTCGACGAAAGCTTGACGCCGACAATGGCTGACTTGCGGGAGCGAGCCGATGATCCGGCGATCTTCCGCGGCGTCCGCGACACCGGCGGGCGAGTCGCGCTCGCCATGTACCATTGCTTGAAGCCGATTGTGGGAGCGGTGAACGGAGTTGCGGTGGGCATCGGTTCAACCATGCTGCTGCCGATGGATTTCCGCTTTGCTGCCGAGGGGGCGCGGTTCGGCTTCGTGTTCGGCAAGCTGGGGATCACGCTCGAAGCCTGTTCGAGCTGGTTCCTGCCGCGCATCGTGGGAATCGAGCAAGCATTGGAGTGGGCTTACACGGCTGCAATCTTTGATGCCGAGGAGGCGCTGGCCAAGGGTCTGATCCGCGGGATTCATCCTGCCGACCGACTCGTCGAGGAAGCAAGCGCGTTCGCGCGGTCTCTGGTCAAAGACCGATCGCCCGTTTCGGTCGCCCTGATGCGCCAGATGATCTACCGGAACAGCGCTCAACCCAATCCGTTCGAGGCTCATCAGGTGGAGTCGCTCGCGGTGTTCTACACCAGCATTGCCGACGGGAAGGAAGGCGTGCAGGCGTTCCTGGAGAAGCGGCCTGCGCAGTTCCGCGGGAAGGCGTCGCAAATGCCCCCGTTTTTCCCCTGGTGATGATCGGCCCCGAGCGGCTTCGATGGCACGTCCGTCAGACGTTCTGAAACTCCGCCATGAGGTTCACCACGGGCGGGTCGTGCGGGCCTACGTCGGCCGGCCTGACAATGTGTCCGCCATGTTCGCGCAAGCGGTCGGCCGAGCAGCGGACACAACGGCATGCGTCGATGGCGACGACCGGCCCACCTATCCGCTCTGGGAGGGGATCCGCGACCTCTCGCTGCGGCACGGCTGGCCGAATGCGGGGTATCGGCAGGAGATCGCATCGCGCTGTTGATTGCGAACCGGTGCGACTTCCTGGCCGCGCTGCTCGCCTGCAGCCATTTGGGCGCCATCTGTGTGCCGATGAACATCCGCCAAAAGGCGCGGGAGACCGCATACATCCTCGAGGATTGCGGAGCGGCGCTGCTGATCCACGAGAAATCACTGCAGTCTGAGTTGCCCGCCCTAAAGGAGCTCCCATCCTTGCGGAGAACCATCGCGATCGACGATGGCCGGCCGTTGTGGGCCGGCTACTCTGCCGGCCAGGCGGGGGTTGCGGCGCAACTCGAGGAGGATTCGCCGTTCTGCATCCTCTACACGTCCGGGACGACCGGCCGCCCCAAAGGTGCGATTCTCACCCATTTCGGCACGGTGACGAGCTGCATCGGGGCACAGCAGCATCTTGATCTGCACGATGGCGAGATCA
>CBFGZJ010000009.1:0-19020 GCA_965653215.1 uncultured Sphingomonas sp.
GCGGCCCCAACGGGATCATGTCCCTGCCGACCGCCGACACCGGAAGCCTGCCCCTGGTCCGTCCGCGCAAGCAGGAGATGGTGGAGCCTTATGCGAGCTTTTGTGCGGAGTTGGCCCGGCGCGAGCTCGAGGAGCATTGGCGGCTGCTCTATGTCGGTCTGACCCGCGCATCCGAACGGCTGGTGATTGCCGGGGTGAAGCCGGTGCGATCCCTCCCGGAGAATTGCTGGCACAAGAGGGTCGAGAGCGCGCTGATCGCGCTTGGGGCGAGTTGGACCGTTCATTCCGTGTGGGAGTCTGCGCTCGTTTATGAGGGGAAGGGCGGCGAGAGCAGCCCGGTTCGGGTGAAAGCTCGTACCAAGCCGCCGCCGATCGTTTTGCCGCCGTGGGTCGACCGGCTTGCTCCCGACGAAGAGCGCCCGTCGCGCCCGCTGGCCCCGTCGCAGTTGGTTGAAGATCGCGAGTCAGCGCCGCCACCCGCTCCGGCCCAGGTCGAAGCAGCGCGCCGGGGAATTCTGCTGCACGGACTGTTCGAGCGCTTGCCGGCAGTTGAACCCGCATCCCGTCGCGATTGCGGTCTCCGATGGCTGGCGCAAACCGACGGCGTGGCTGGCGAGAGCGATCGTGCGGCACTCGTAGATTCAGTCTGCGCAATCATCAGCGACCCGGCATTCACGGACCTGTTCGAAGATGGGTCGCTCGCCGAAGTCCCGCTCGCGGCCGCGCTTCCTGACGGTCGGGTGGTGGTCGGCACGGTCGACCGGCTGCTCGTCAATAATGATCGAGTCCGGGTGATCGACTTCAAGACAGGGCGCAAGGTCCCCGCGGACGCGGCTGCGATCCCCAAGGAACACTCTGTCCAGATGCGTGCCTATGCCGAGGCTCTCGGGGTGATTTTCCCTGGCCGTGAGATCGAGGCGCTGCTGCTTTATACCGCCGGTCCCAAGCTGGTCCGGGTGCCAGTTGAGTAGTCCAAGGCAAGTCCCCATATTGCCGAAGCAAATGCAAGGAGCGAGTCCCCAATGCCGACCAAGACAGTGACCGACCAGAGCTTTGAGAACGACGTTCTCTCCGCCAACACGCCAGTGCTGGTCGATTTCTGGGCCGAATGGTGCGGGCCTTGCCGGATGATCGCTCCGGCTCTTGAAGAGATTTCGGCGGCGCTGGGCGAGAAGGTGACCATCGCCAAGCTCAATATCGACGAAAATCCTGATACTCCGGGCAAATATGGCGTTCGCGGAATCCCGACGATGCTGTTGTTCAAGGACGGCCAGCCGGTGGCCCAGAAAGTGGGGGCAGCTCCGCGCGGCCAAATCCAGCAGTGGCTGGAGGGGGAGCTCTAGGGCTCGATTGACTAGGGTAGGGCGGCTGCCTACAGCGCAGCGCATTCGGGGCCGATTGCGTAGGCCGCTCGCCGTTGCCGCCTTCCGGCGTCCGGTTCACAAGGGATTACGATGTTTGCCGCACTGGCCAAGAGCATCTTCGGATCGGCCAACGATCGCTACGTGCGGAGTCTCGGCAAGATCGTCGACTCCATCAACGGCTTCGAGCCGGCCATCTCGGCTCTCACCGACGAGGAACTGAAGAACCAGACCGAGATTTTCCGGCAGCGGCTGGCAAGTGGGGCCAAGCTCGATGACTTGCTGCCGGAAGCGTTCGCAACCGTCCGGGAAGCGGCCAAGCGGACGCTTGGGCAGCGTCACTATGACGTGCAGCTGATCGGCGGGATCGCGCTCCACCGCGGCGAAATCGCCGAGATGCGTACCGGCGAGGGCAAGACCCTGGTCGCGACGCTCGCCACCTACCTCAACGCGCTGCCCGGCAAGGGCGTTCATGTGGTCACTGTCAACGACTACCTCGCTCGCCGCGATGCCGAGTGGATGGGGCAGATTTACCGCTTCCTCGGTCTTACCGTCGGGGTAATCATCCCCAACCTGCCGGAGATGCAGCGCCGCGCGGCCTACAATTGCGACATCACCTACGCGACCAATAACGAGCTCGGCTTCGATTACCTGCGCGACAATATGAAATATTCGCGTGATCAGATGGTCCATCGGCCATTCAACTACGCGATCGTTGACGAGGTCGATTCCATCCTGATCGATGAAGCGCGGACGCCGCTGATCATTTCCGGTCCGACCGACGACAAGTCCGATCTCTACATCGCAGCCGATCAGATCGTGAAAGGCTTCACCGAAAGCGACTATGAGAAGGACGAGAAGCAGAAGACGGTCGTCCTGACCGAGGATGGAACCGAAAAGGCCGAGCGGGCGCTCGAGGCGGCAGGGTTGATTGAAGGCGCCAACCTCTACGACATCGCCAACACCCAGGTCGTTCACCACCTGAACCAGGCGCTCAAAGCCAACACGATGTTCAAGCGGGACATCGACTATATCGTCAAGGACGAGAAGGTCGTCATCATTGACGAATTCACCGGCCGCATGATGGAGGGGCGTCGCTGGTCCGACGGCCTTCATCAGGCAGTTGAGGCCAAGGAAGGGGTGACCATCGAGCCCGAGAACCAGACTCTCGCCTCGATCACTTTCCAGAATTATTTCCGCATGTATCCCAAGCTCTCCGGGATGACTGGAACCGCGGCGACTGAAGCGCCCGAATTTTTTGACATCTACAAGATGAACGTGGTGTCGATCCCCACCAACGTCGCCGTGCAGCGCCGCGACGAGGATGACGAGTTCTACAAGAATATCACCGACAAGTTCGCCGCCATCGCTACCGAGATCAAGGCGCGCCAGGCCAAGGGGCAGCCGGTGCTGGTCGGGACCGTGTCGATCGAGAAGTCGGAGCTGCTGTCCGAATATCTCACGCGTGAGAACATCAAGCACTCGGTTCTGAACGCCCGCTTTCACGAGAGCGAGGCTCACATCGTGGCGCAGGCGGGCCGGCTTGGCGCCGTGACCATCGCGACCAACATGGCGGGGCGCGGCACCGACATCCAGCTCGGCGGCAATCTTGAGTTCCGGATGGAGGACGAGCTTGCAGAGGTTCCCGAAGCAGACAAGGCCGAGGGGCTAGAGCGGATCAAGGCCGAAATCGCGGACGAGAAGCGGCGGGTGCTCGACGCGGGTGGGTTGTTCGTGCTCGGCACCGAGCGCCATGAAAGCCGGCGGATCGACAATCAGCTGCGTGGCCGTTCCGGGCGGCAGGGCGATCCGGGGCTGTCCCGATTCTATCTCAGCCTCGACGACGATCTGCTGCGGATTTTCGGACCGCAGACGATGTTTGCGCGGCTGATGAACAAGAATCTGGCCGATGGCGAAGCGATCGTCAGCCCATGGATCTCGAAGGCGATCGAGACTGCGCAGAAGAAGGTCGAAGCGCGCAACTACGACATCCGCAAGCAGGTCGTCGAATATGACGACGTGATGAACGACCAGCGCAAAGTCATCTACGAGCAGCGTGCCGACATCATGGATGCCGAAACGGTCAGCGATGTCGTGGTCGACATGCGGGCCGAAACGGTTGCGTCCCTCGTTGCCACGCATTGCCCGCCGGGCACTTATCCCGAGCAGTGGGACGTCGATGGGTTGAAGGAGAGCATCGACTCGATCCTCGGTCTTCAGCCTCCGTTCGACGAATGGCTCCAGGAAGAGGCGGTCGAGCAGGACCTGTTGATCGAACGGATCCAGGCGTTGTCTGATACCGCCATGGCGGAGAAGATCGAAGGCGTTGATCCCGAGCGCTGGATCGACATCGAAAAGAATATCCTGCTTCAGACGCTCGATCATTTCTGGAAAGAGCATCTGGCGACGCTCGACGCATTGAGAGCAGTGATCCACCTCCGATCCTACGCGCAAAAGAAGCCGATCGATGAATATAAGCAGGAAGCGTTCCTGCTGTTCGAGCGTCTGTTGGTCTCGATTCGCGAGGATGTGACCCGCATCCTTTCACACGCGCAAATTCAATTTGCCGAGCCGGAACTACCGCCGCTCCCCTCGTTCGTGACTTCGCATATCGATCCGCTCTCCGGGGACGACAATACGGCTGACTGGGATCAGGGCACGACGGTGATGGCGCCGCCCGGGGCAGTTGCGGCGGCGCGCGCAGCGGCGGCCGGAGACACGATCACCCCGCCGTCGAACCGAAACTCGCCATGCCCCTGCGGCTCAGGCCTGAAGTACAAGCATTGTCACGGTCAGGTCGCCTGACCCGCTAGCTGATGACCGACTATGCGGTGATTCGCGGAGGCCGCAACGCCTCTGCGCAGCTTTTCCGGATCTCCTCGAGCCTCGCCAGCTGACGATCCTCAGGACCCCCTGCGGCACTCAGCTCCTCGCACAGAGCAGCAAGCATTTGCGTGGCGAGGTCCAGGTTTTGAAGCTTGGTTGCGTGCATCGCCAGTGTTGAAGGCTCGCTGACCAGATCCTCCCCCAGGTCATCGATCAGGTGAGCGACGACACTTAGGTCGCCGATGATTTGCGTGCTCAGGCTAGGCCTTGGATGATCGACCAGCCGACCGGGAGCAAAACGGCTGACCGGGATGGGAACTGCGCCTGCCTTGGCGATGTGGACAATCTCGTCCACCCGCTGTTGCGCACAATTGCCGGGTGGATTCATCCACTCACCAACATCGATCGTCGACCGCGATTGCAGACCGCAGCGGTTCGGAGCGATCCAGATCACACGTGCAGTGAGCACAAGACTCCCGCGAACCAGTGACACCTCAGAGCCGCACGGGGGGATGAGCCCGCCTTCGATCATCGCACCATGATGCGACATGTTTCTGACCTTCACCGGCGACCGCTCGGCGCGCCAATGAAGCATGGCAGCAAGGAACATGTTGCTGCGCGGCGCTTCCCGCGCGTCACTCACCCGTTCCTGAACCCCAATCTTCTGCATCGCCGTGCCCCTCAATGATGCTTCCGGATAGCGGAGAGGACTTGCGGGGGTGTGAGCCTCTACTCCATTTCGGATGTATCAACGCGCGGATGGGTTCTAGCGAGCCTTCCCAAGCCAGCCATTGCTGGCCAGCCACAGCGCGAACTGATCCATCATTGCCGTGGTGGTCGTGTTGGGCTTGCCCTTTCCGCCATAGCCATGACCGCCCTTCTGATAGACGTGAAGCTCGACCGGACGGCGCGCCTGGCGCCATGACTCGACGATCCCAAAGCCCTGCCGCCCGAACAAAGGGTCATCAATCGCCAGTGCGGCAAACATCGGTGGCGCTTGCGGGGGAACGTTGGTCGCTTTCATCGGACCATAGACGTACCCAAGGAACGCGGGGCGGGTTGTTTCATCCGCCGCATTTGCCAGGTTCAATGCCGTCATCGCTCCAGCCGAGAAGCCGAGAACGCCAACCCGCGCCGGATCAACCCTCCATTCGGATGCCCTTGCGCGAACCATGCGCATCGCGGCGAGTGCGTCCTCGGTCGCGCGCGGCTCGCGAATTGCCGGGCCGCTTCCATCGTCCCGGCCAGCGCGCGAAAACATGGCGACCATCTGCGCCGCCCATGCCCGCTCATCGTCCGGAGTCTCGTTCGTCCGGTATTTCAAAACGAACGCCGCGATCCCGCGCTCGGCGAGCCATCGGCCAACCGGCCAGCCCTCATTGTCCATCGCGACGAATTGGAACCCTCCGCCGGGGATGATGACGACTGCGGCGCCGGTTGCCTTGGCGGGTTCTGGGAGGATCGGAGTCAGGGTTGGCCGGGTGACGTTGCGAACCACCCGCTGCCCATCGAGGAACCGCGACCAGCGCTCGATGAGGCTGCCCGCCCCCATTCCAGGATAGAGAG
Organism: uncultured Sphingomonas sp.; assembly: GCA_965653215.1. Classification (GTDB taxonomy): domain Bacteria; phylum Pseudomonadota; class Alphaproteobacteria; order Sphingomonadales; family Sphingomonadaceae; genus Sphingomicrobium. The sequence goes on from CBFGZJ010000009.1 coordinate 5,754, forward strand.
GGATCGCGTCAGCATCGGGCACCGGTGCGATGCGTTGCCCGGTCAAGGCAGACACGGCTGCGGGCCGCGGCTGCGCAAGCGCCGGAGCGCTGAGCAGTACCGTCCCAAGCACGATCGTGGTCCAACGGTTGGCCATTTCATCCCCTCCGTTCAGTTGCCGAACAAGGGAGGTAAACCGCAGCGCTCGACGCGTCGATACAGGTCGACGTCCCTCGCGCACAAATGCTTGGAAGGAGTGGCTCCCCGAGTAGGATTCGAACCTACGACCGATCGATTAACAGTCGATTGCTCTACCGCTGAGCTATCGGGGAACAGGCTGGCTGGCCGGTGGCGCGCCTATAGCAACGGCGTTTGCTGGCATGCAAGCGCGGAGCGCTAACCCACGCTAAATGGCGAACTGCTCCATCGCGATGCGCTCATCGAGAGCATGCTCCGGATCGAACAACAGGGTCAGCTCGGTTGAACGATCGAGAGCGACGGTGACCGTGTGCACGTCACGAATCTCGATCTGATCGGCCACGGCCGAGACCCGCCGCTTTTCCGGTTCCAGGATGCGGAAGCGCACAACGGTGTCATCCGGCAGGATTGCACCTGACCAGCGCCGCGGACGGAAGGGGCTGATCGGGGTCAGCGCCAGCAACCGGGCGGCCAGTGGCAGGATCGGTCCGCGCGCGGAGAAGTTGTAGGCGGTCGACCCCGCAGGGGTTGCAACCAGCACGCCATCCGCGACAAGCTCGGGCATCGCCACGCGGCCGTTCACCGACACTTCTATCTTCGCGGTCTGGCGGGTCTCCCTGAGCAGCGAAATCTCATTGATCGCGGAATGACGGCGAGTCTCTCCATTGAGGCAGGTCACGGTCATCATCAGGGGCGTCACGCGGATGTGCTTCGCCTTGCGGACGCGCTCTCCCAATCCTTCGGAATGCCAGTCGTTCATGAGGAAACCGACCGTACCGAGGTTCATTCCGAACACCGGGATTGCACGTCCGGCGTTCATCATTTCGTGCAGGATCTGGAGCAGATAGCCGTCGCCGCCGAGTGCGACGAGAATCGATGCCTCTTCGGCGCTCGCCCAGCGATAACATCCGCGCAGCAATGTCTCTGCTTGGCTCGCTTGATCGGTACCTGAGGAAACCAGCCCGATACCCTGGGCCGCGAGGTCTTCGGCTTCACCAGCGCCAGTTAGGGAAATTCGCTCTGCCATCAGTGCCAGAATAAGGCTTTCGCCGCGCAGCGCCACTGTCCTGAAGTGGATCATGGACGAACCAGCCCGTGGCAGTACGAACATAGCGGGCGTAAGCCACCGGGATGACGACGCTCCTCGACGGTACGAAACGCAAGCGTGCTTCTGATTTGCTGGCTTCGCCGCCAATTCCGCGCCTCGACGAGCCCCTGGCGAATGCGATCGACAATGATCGCATTGGGATCAGCTTCCAGCCTCAGATCGCCTTGGCGACCGGGCAAGTGGTCGGCGCCGAAGCACTGGCGCGTTGGTCGGGAGCGGCTTCCGCGACTGACTTGTTCAAGCGAGCGGCCGCAAGCAATTTGTCCGAGCGCCTGTCCCGGCAAGTCCAGCGGCGCGCACTGCGCAAGGCAGGAAGGTGGGGCGGCGCTCTCGCTGGACTGAACCTGTCGATCAACCTGCTCCCGGAAGACATTTGCAGGAGCGGCTACGGCGAGTGGCTGCTGGCCGAAATCGAGTCCTCAGGGATCGATCCGAACCGCCTGACAGTGGAAATCACGGAATCCAGCCTGCTGGCGGATCCAGCCAAAGCTGCGGAATGCCTCGGCAAACTCCGTAAGGCCGGAGTCCGGATCGCCGTTGACGATTTCGGCAGCGGCTATTCCAGCCTGGCTTATCTGACTTCACTTCCGATCGACACGCTCAAGATCGACCAAGGCCTCATCGCCGATCTGGTCGGCGGGAAACGCGACCAGATTGTCGTACGGGCGATGATCCGGCTGGCGAAGGAGCTTGAGCTCAAGGTCGTCGTCGAAGGCGTTGAAACGACTGCACAATTGGCACTCCTGGCGGAATGGGGTTGCGACCTTTATCAGGGCTTCCTGGGTGCCGGCGCGTTGGACGACCGGGCGCTCTCCCGCTTCGTCGCCGCGTCGTTCGCCTAAGCCGTCACGCCGCTTTGGCGCTGACCGCCGCCGCAGTGACTCGCGCAAGCCCGCGTGACAGCTGCACCGCGCCGTTCAGGCGGGCTTCCGCGGTCGGCCAAGAGCGGCTGATGACGAGCTTGCTGTCCGGCCGAAGCTTGGCCGTGCCTTTCAGCCGATCGACATAGGCGAGCAGGCCCGGCAGGTCCGGAAAGCCGCTGTCGATAAAGGTGACGACGGCGCCCTTCGCGCCGACGTCCATCTTCGCGACGCAGGCCTGCCGGCAATTGATCTTGATCTCGACCACTTGCAGGAGATTGCCGGTTTCCTCCGGTAAGGGGCCGAACCGGTCAATCAGCTCCGCGGCAAATTGATCGACGCCCTCGCGGTCCTCGATCTCTCCAAGCCGGCGATAAAGGCCCATGCGGAGGTCCAAGTCCGGCACATACGGTTCCGGGATGAGAATTGGGGCCTCGACGCTGATCTGAGGCGCGAATTCTTCGCGCCGATGCTCGCCGCCGGCCTTCTGCTCCAAGATCGCGTCTTCCAGCATCGCCTGATAAAGCTCGAACCCAACCTCCTTGATATGCCCGGACTGCTCATCCCCCAGCAGATTGCCGGCCCCTCGAATGTCTAGGTCATGACTGGCGAGCTGAAATCCGGCGCCGAGGCTGTCCAGGTTGGCTAGCACCTGCAGCCGCTTCTGGGCCGCTTCGGTAATCTGGCGGTCCGCGGGCGTTGTCAGGTAGGCATAGGCCCTGGTCTTGGAGCGTCCGACTCGGCCCCGAAGCTGATAAAGCTGAGCAAGTCCGAACCGGTCGGCGCGGTGGATGATGAGCGTGTTTGCGCTCGGGATATCGAGTCCGCTTTCGACGATGGTCGTCGACAGCAGCACGTCATATTTCCGGTCGTAAAAGGCGCTCATCCGCTCTTCGACCTCGGTCGGCGCCATCTGCCCGTGCGCCGTAACGACCTTGACCTCCGGAACTTCCTCGCGGAGCCACTCCTCGATCTCAGGCAGATCGGCGACTCGGGGGACGACGAAGAAGCTCTGGCCGCCGCGATAATGCTCGCGCAGCAAGGCTTCGCGGATGACGACCGGATCCCACGGGCTGACGTAGGTCCGCACGGCGAGCCGGTCGACCGGCGGCGTCTGGATCACCGACAGTTCGCGGAGCCCGGACATGGCCATCTGCAGGGTTCGCGGAATTGGGGTGGCGGTCAGGGTCAGCACGTGAACGTCGCTGCGAAGCGTCTTCAGCCTCTCTTTGTGAGTCACTCCGAAGTGCTGCTCCTCGTCCACGATCACGAGGCCGAGCGTTTTGAACTTCACCGACTTGGCGAGCAGCGCATGGGTGCCGATGACGATGTCGACGGTGCCGCGCTCAAGCCCTTCCTTGACCTTCTTCGCCTCCGCGGCGGGAACCAGGCGGGAGAGGCGGCCGATCTCGATCGGGAAGCCCCTCAGCCGGTCGGTAAAATTCGCATAATGCTGCCGGGCGAGGAGGGTGGTTGGGCAGATCAACGCGACCTGTTGTCCGGACATGGCCGCGACGAACGCGGCCCGCAGCGCGACTTCGGTCTTGCCAAACCCGACATCGCCGCAGACCAGCCGGTCCATCGGACGGCCAGCGCCGAGGTCGCCCAGCACATCCTCGATCGCGCGATCCTGATCATCAGTCTCTTCATAGGGAAAACGGTCGATCATCGCGGGATAGGAGCTGTCGGGCTCTGCCACTCGGCCTGCGCGAGTCGCCCGGACTGCGGCCGTCTTGATCAACTCTCCGGCGATTTCGCGAATGCGCTCCTTCATCCGCGCCTTGCGCTTCTGCCACGCCTCGCCGCCGAGGCGATCGAGCGTCACTCCCTCGCTTTCGTTGCCGTAGCGGGTCAGGACATCGATGTTTTCGACCGGCACAAACAAGCGTGAGCCGCCGGCATATTCGAGCGCGACACAGTCGTGCGGGGCGCTTCCGACCTGCACCGATTCCAGCCCTTCATAGCGGCCGATGCCATGATCGGCGTGGACAACCAGGTCACCCGGCGAGAGAGTCGAGAGTTCGGCAAGGAACGCATCCGCGCCTTTCTTCCGGCGGCGCCGGCGTATCAGCCGATCCCCCAGCATATCCTGTTCGGTCAGCACCGCGACTTCGGGCGTCGTAAAGCCATGATCGAGCGGCAGGACGATCTGAACCGCCGCGCCACTGGTCCCGAGAGCCTGCTGCCAGCTGTCGGCCTGGCGGATCTGTTTCAGGCCGTGGTCGGCAAGCAAGCCACCAAGCCGTTCGCGAGCCCCGGCGGAGTAGCTCGCCAGAATGACTTTTCGCCCGGATTTCCGAAGCTTGCCGACATGTTCGACAACCGCTTCATAGACATTGGCGTTCTGGGCGCGCTCCGGTGCGAAGTCACGGGGCGCCTCGACCGCAAAGTTGATCACTTTCGTGCTGTCCGGCTCCGGGAAGGGCGAAAGTTGGTGGATCGTCCGTTCGGACGCCAGGCCTGACCACTCCTCCTGTGACAGGTAGAGCTGATCGGGATTAAGTGGCCGATAGCTTCCCGGATCGGCGGACAGGCTCCGTTCGCGATTGGCGTAATAGTCCGCAATCGCCTCATGCCGCGACGCGATCGCGCCGTCTGAACCGGGATCGCGAATGATGACGTCATTTTCATCAAGGTGATCGAACAAGGTCGCCATTCGGTCTTCGAACAGAGGCAGCCAATGCTCCATCCCCGCCATGCGCCGTCCGTCAGACACTGCCTGGTAGAGCGGGTCATTGGTCGCGGCGGCACCAAATTTTTCCCGGTATCGCGCGCGGAAGCGCTTGATCGATTCCCCGTCGAGCAACGCCTCGGATGCCGGCATGAGCGTAAAGGCGTCGGCAGTACCGGTGGTCCGCTGATCGGATGGGTCGAAACGCCGCATCGTTTCGATTTCATCGCCGAAGAAATCGAGGCGGATCGCGCTCTCCTCGCCAGCAGGATAGAGATCCAGAAGCGAGCCCCGGACCGCATATTCGCCGGAATCATGCACCGCGTCCGTCCGCGCGTAGCCATTCTGGCCAAGCAGAGCGACCAGCTCATCCCGGTCGATCCGCTCTCCGGGAGCGAGGCGGCGGGTGAGCTGGCGAATGCGGAACGGGGTAAGGAACCGCTGCGTGGCGGCATTGGCCGCGACGACCAGCAACTGCGGTTTCTCCCTTTTGGCCTGAAGCCTGCGGAGTGCGCTCAGCCGATCAGCCATGATCCGCAGCGACGGCGAGCTGCGGTCGTAAGGCAGGCAATCCCAGGCGGGGAGGGTGATGACCTCGATCTCCGGCGCGAATACCGGGGCCGTGTCGGCCAGCGCCCGCAGAGCCGCATCATCGGGCACGACCACTACCAGCCGGCTGCCCTTTCCGCGTGCATGAGCGGCACGGGCGAGATCGGCTGCTAGCGACGGCACGAAGCCGGGCGGAACGCTGGCCAGGGTCAGCGCCGATTGCGCAGTCAGAATAGTATTGAGATCGTTCACCGAGGGTCCGTTTGGTCAGCGTGCGACGGGAAGATAGTCGAGCTTCTGCATATCCTTCATCAGCGGCCCATCGAACCGCTGCGGCACTGGCTGGGTTCCAATCGCCCAGGCCATGATGTCGACGTCCTGCTCACGCAGCAGCGCATCGAACCAGTCGCGCTCCTGCGAACCCCACTGCTGGTGGTGAGCTTCGAAGAACGCGCCGATCATCATGTCCGCTTCGCGGGTGCCGCGATGGGTGGCCCGCCAGCGCAGGCGGCGAATCTCGGGGTCGCCGGTCATCGCCGCCCATTAGAGAGTGGCAAGGCGCCTTGGAAGGGCAAGTGCTGGCGCTGCACGGAATCGTCGCTACACATCCGCCATGCGCCCTGCCGTTCTCAACCCGCTGTTCACCGAAGTGGAGGCGTTGCCTGGCATCGGCCCAGCGATGGCCAAGACGCTCAAGCGGCTGGACCTCACGCGCGCGATCGATCTGGCCTACCATCTTCCGACCGGGACCATCGACCGCGTCCGCGCGCCTTACGCCAGCAGTGCGCTGCTCGGCCGCAATGTCATCCTTCAGGTCACGCCGTTCAACCTGCGCCAGGCCGGCGGACGGGGGCCGCTGCGCATCTTCGCCACGGACGGAGCGGGCAATACGATCACGCTGGTGTTCTTCAACAATCCGGGATGGGCGAAGAAGCAGCTGCCGACCGGGGAGGAGCGGATCGTCTCCGGGCGGCTGGATGCTTACGGAGAGGAGTGGCAGATCGTTCACCCGGAGGTGCTCGAACCATCCAAGGCCGGTGAGATCCCGCTGGCGGAGCCGGTTTATGGGCTAACCGAAGGGCTCACTAACCGGCGCATGCGGGATTTCGCGATCGCCGCACTTGAGCGTCTTCCCGACTTGCCCGAATGGATCGATGCCACTGTGATGGCGCGTGAGGGCTGGCCCGAGTGGCGCCCGGCATTATTGCAATACCATTCTGATCCGAACGCAACGAGTGCCCGCAAGCGGTTGGCCTATGACGAAATTTTCGCAAACCAGTTTGCCCTGCTGCTGCTTCGGAATAGCGCTCGGCGGCGCCGGACCTCTCCACTGCCGGGGGATGGGTCCCGGACCGGACAGCTGCGGCTGCCCTATGCGCTGACTGGCGCTCAGAGGCGGGTCGTCGAAGAGATCATCGGTGACATGTCGCAGGAGTTGCCCATGCTTCGGCTGCTCCAGGGAGATGTCGGATCGGGGAAGACTTTGGTGGCGTTGCTGGCACTGCTCGCCGCCGTCGAATCTGGCGCTCAGGGCGCGATGCTCGCGCCAACAGAAATCCTTGCTCGCCAGCATCATGCAACACTTCTTTCCTATTGCGACTCAATCGGAGTGCGGGTCGGGATCCTGACCGGGCGGGAAAAAGGACGTGCTCGCGAGTCCGTGCTGATGGGGCTGGCGGACGGCTCAGTCGACATATTGGTCGGCACCCACGCCATCTTCCAGGAAAAGGTCGCTTACCGCCGGCTAGGCCTGGTCGTGATCGATGAGCAGCATCGCTTCGGCGTGTCGCAGCGGCTGCTGTTGACGTCGAAAGCGGAGCGCCCGCCCCATCTGCTGGCGATGACCGCGACGCCGATTCCGCGCACACTGACCTTGACCCAATATGGCGAGATGGATGTCAGCCGGATCGACGAGATGCCTCCTGGACGTACCCCGGTCGATACCAGGGTGATCAGCGACGAGCGCTTGGCCGAGGTGGTCGATGGGCTGGAGCGGCATATCGCTGCCGGTGCGCGTGCATACTGGGTCTGTCCGCTAGTTGAAGAAAGCGAGCGGGCTGATGCCGCCGCCGCCGAGCAGCGGGCAGAACTCCTCCGGCTGCGCCTGGGTTCGGACAGGGTCGGACTGGTGCACGGACGAATGGCCGGCCCCGACAAGGATGCAGTCATGACGTCATTCGCCAGCGGCAGGCTGTCTGTTCTGGTCGCGACCACGGTCATCGAGGTCGGGGTCGATGTACCCGACGCCACCTTGATGATCATCGAAGGAGCGGAGCGCTTTGGACTCGCTCAGCTCCACCAGCTTCGCGGCCGGGTCGGTCGAGGTTCCGGCAAGAGCAGCTGCATTCTGCTGCGGGGCCAGCCCCTGAGCGAGACCGGACGCGCCAAGTTGGCCCTAATGCGGGAGACCAATGATGGCTTCCGCATCGCCGAAGAAGATCTGAAGCTGCGCGGGCCGGGGGAAATTCTTGGCACGCGCCAGTCCGGCGAAGCGCAATTTCGAGTGGCCACGGCGGAGGATGTCAGTGAGTTGGCGCCGGTCGCTCAGCGTGATGCGCAACTGCTGCTGGAGCGTGACGGCGGGCTGGAAGGCGCACGCGGGCAGGCTGCGCGGCTGGCGCTGTACCTGTTCGAGCGCGATCAGGCGATTGGTCTGCTGCGTAGCGGCTAGCCGAGCAGCAAGCCGTGCTTCTTCTTCCCGACGCTGAGCTTGAGACTCGTGTTCGGGGGAACAAGGACGATCATGGCTGGATCGCTGACTACGGCATCATCAAGCTTGACCGCGCCTTCTGCGATCTTGCGCTTCGCCTCTCCGTTTGACGCAGTGAAGCCAAGTTGCGTGCAGGCGTGGACAATTAAGATTCCCTCGCCTGCAACGGAAATGCTGGGAAGGGCGTCGCCTGCCGCACCCATCTGGAAGGTGGCCTTGGCGGTCTCTTCTGCCTCGAGCGCCGCCGCTTCTCCGTGCAGCATGGCGGTCGCCGCAGTCGCGAGGACAACCTTGGCGTCATTCACCGCCGAATCCTTGAGCGCTTCAAGGCGCGCGATCTCATCAAGCGGCAGGTCGGTGAATAGCCGCAGGAAGCGCCCGACATCGGCATCCTGCGTGTTCCGCCAGAACTGCCAATAGTCATAGGGACTGAGCTGGTCGGCATTGAGCCATACGGCGCCTTGAGCAGTCTTGCCCATCTTGCCGCCGTCGGCCGTGGTGATCAGCGGTGTCGTGACGCCGAACAACTGCGCCCCGTCCATCCGACGCGCCAGCTCGATCCCGTTGACGATATTGCCCCACTGATCGGACCCGCCCATCTGCAACAGGCAGCCAGACCGCCGCGACAGCTCCAGGAAGTCGTAGGCCTGCAGGATCATGTAATTGAATTCGAGGAAGGTCAGCGGCTGCTCGCGGTCGAGCCGGAGCTTGACGCTGTCGAAGGTCAGCATGCGATTAATCGTGAAGTGCCGCCCGACTTCACGGAGGAAAGGCACATATTCCAGCCGGTCGAGCCAGTCGGCATTGTCGACCATCACCGCATCGGTGGGCCCGTCGCCAAAGGTCAGGAACTGCTCGAACACCGTCCTGATCGACGCGATATTGGCGCGGATCGTCTCCTCGCTCATCAGCTTGCGCGCTTCGTCCTTGAAGCTCGGGTCGCCGATCTTGCCGGTCCCTCCGCCCATCAGGACGATCGGCTTGTGGCCGGCCTGCTGGAGCCGCCGCAGCATCATGATCTGGACCAGGCTGCCGACATGAAGGCTGGGTGCGGTCGGATCGAAGCCGATGTAGCCCGGGATAATCTGCTTCGTGGCGAGCGCGTCGAGCGCTTCGGCGTCCGTCATCTGATGGACGTAGCCGCGCTCATTAAGCAATCTCAGGAGGGGGGACTTAAAACCGCTCATGCGGAGCGGTTAGCACAGAGCAGAAATTTGGGTAGAGTGCGATCGGCTCTGGTTGGAGGACCGGGACATGCAGATCAACCTCATCCCGCATCCGAGTACCCTGCCGTCCGACCCCGAGCTCAAACTGTGGGCGAACGTCGATCACATCGCGTCCGTCGGTGCGACGGCTACGACAAATATCTGGTTCGGCGTCGGTGCTCCCGCACATCATTTCGTGATTCCCGCGTCGGACACGCCCGGCCGCGCCGACGAACTGTGGACTTCACTGGCTATCGCGAAGGGATGGCGGAGGCCACGATCAACGCCGAACCTTACATTCGGACGGAGGACAATCTCACCTGGTGGACGCTTGGCGCGACGATCGCGACGGATGCCGCCGAACAATGGGAACTTGGCCTTTCCGCCGTGCTTGAGGAGGCTGACGGCAGGAAATCCTACTGGGCGATTGCTCATCCGCCGGGTGACGCGCCGGATTTCCATCATCGCGATTGCTTCGCTGCACGGCTTGCCTAGACAGCGGGCATGACCCTGTTTGGAATCGACCGGCTGCTCGCCGACGCTGAGTTGCGCAGACCGTTGGAGGGCCGCCGCATTGCGTTGCTGGCGCATCCTGCGAGCGTCACCAGGAACCTGACCCACAGTCTGGATGCGCTGACGGCTTGTGCGGAATTGAAGCTCACTGCTGCATTCGGCCCTCAGCATGGTCTGAAGGGCGACAAGCAAGACAATATGATGGAGACTGCGGACGAGCTGGATCCGCGGCTCGGCATCCCAGTGTTCAGCCTCTATGGCGAGGTGCGCCGGCCCACCGCCGACATGATGGACAGGTTCGATGTCCTGCTGGTGGATCTCCAGGACCTTGGTTGCCGCATCTACACCTTCGTCACCACGCTGCTCTACGTGATGGAGGCCGCCGCCAAGCACGGGAAATCGGTGTGGGTGCTGGATCGTCCCAACCCCGCCGGCCGGCCAGTGGAGGGGCTGACGCTGCAGCAGGGCTGGGAGAGCTTCGTCGGCGCCGGGCCGATGGTCATGCGGCATGGCCTCACCCTTGGCGAGCTTGGACATTGGTTCGTCGACCAGTTTGACCTCGACCTGGATTATCGTGTCGTCCCGATGGACGGGTGGACCCCTGACCAAGAGCCCGGGTTTGGCTGGCCGGAAGACCGCATCTGGATCAACCCAAGTCCGAATGCGGCGAATCTCAACATGGCTCGCGCCTACGCCGGTACGGTCATGCTCGAAGGGACGACTCTAAGCGAAGGCCGGGGGACTACCCGGCCGCTGGAGCTGTTTGGAGCACCTGACATCGATGCGCGCGCGCTGCTCGCGGAGATGGAACGGCTGGCTCCGCAATGGCTGGAGGGCTGTGCGCTTCGGGAGGTGTGGTTCGAGCCGACCTTCCACAAGCATGCGCATCAGCTGTGCCACGGGGTTCACATCCACGCCGAAGGCAATTTCTACGATCATTCCCGCTTTCAGCCGTGGCGGCTGCAGGCGCTGGCGTTCAAGGCGATCCGCGGGCTCTATCCCGATTATCCGCTGTGGCGCGATTTTCCCTATGAGTATGAATTCGACAAGCTGGCAATCGACGTCATCAACGGCGGTCCCGGATTACGGGAATGGGTTGATAATGCGGATGCGGCGCCGGGCGATCTCGACCGCGTCAGCCAGGCCGACGAGCGCGAATGGCGGGAAGGGATGACGGCGTTCCAGCTGTACAGCTGATTCGGGCCGTCGCTTACATGTCGCGGCGGGCGCTCGCGCGGGCCTCGAGCAGGTCGAACAGCGAGCGGTGCTGGAGCAGCAGCTGCTCGGCACCGAAGCCGACGGCGCGTGAGCTTGCGGGCGTGTCGCTCGCCATTTCTAGCGCCTCAAAGATCGCTGGCTGGTCGGGAAGGGTAGTTTGCGGTTGGTCAAGGCCGATTCGGAGTGCGGCTTTGTCGAGCAGGGGTCGCAGTGATCGCCATTCATCGACGAAGATCGCCGAGGCGCCCATCGCGCACCCGCGACGTTCACTGCGCGCCAACGTGTCGAGCGCATTGCGCTGGGCGTTGAGGGCCGATTCGCTTTCCGCCGCACCGGGGGTGCTCGGAATGGGGCCGGCGGCAGCGGACAGGCGGACGAGGTAGATCCGCTCGCGTTCGAAAGCCAAGGCAGCATCGCTCAACCATTTGCGCATGGGATCATCGGCGCAGGTCCGGAATGCGAGTCCGAGGAATCCGGGGTGGCTGCCGTGAAGGCTGCAGAGCAGATGGACGAAGTCGGCAAGGTCGCGGGCGGCGTCCGGTCCAGTCGCCGTCGACAGTGCAATGGCATGGGCGTGACCGTCGACCCGCAGCTCTCCGACACGGACGAGTAGCGCCTCCGCGCTGCTTTGCGTTGCCCCCCCGGCGAGCCTGTTGGCTGCCACACTCATCGCGTATGCTTTCTCCATAGGCACCCCTATGGAGCAGGGAGTTATACCAGACCGCGTAAAAAGAAGGTTTACGCGCCCTTAAGGATCAGCAGCCGAGGCGACTTACTGATCGAGGAAGCTGCGCATCTTCCGGCTGCGTGACGGATGCTTGAGCTTCCGCAACGCCTTGGCCTCAATCTGGCGGATACGTTCGCGGGTCACCGAGAATTGCTGGCCAACTTCCTCGAGCGTGTGATCGGTGTTCATTCCGATCCCAAACCGCATGCGCAGCACGCGCTCCTCACGCGGGGTGAGCGAGGCGAGCACGCGGGTCACCGTCTCCTTCAGATTGGCCTGGATCGCCGCATCGACCGGGATCACCGCATTCTTGTCCTCGATGAAGTCGCCGAGATGACTGTCTTCCTCGTCGCCGATGGGGGTTTCGAGGCTGATCGGCTCCTTGGCGATCTTGAGTACTTTGCGGACCTTCTCGAGCGGCATCGACAGCCGCTCCGCCAACTCCTCCGGAGTCGCTTCGCGGCCGGTCTCATGCAGGAACTGCCGAGAGGTGCGGACGAGTTTGTTGATGGTCTCGATCATGTGCACCGGAATGCGGATCGTGCGCGCCTGGTCGGCGATCGACCGGGTGATCGCCTGCCGGATCCACCAGGTCGCATAGGTGGAGAACTTATACCCGCGGCGGTATTCGAACTTATCGACCGCCTTCATCAGGCCGATATTTCCTTCCTGGATCAGGTCCAGGAACTGCAATCCACGATTGGTATATTTTTTGGCGATGGAGATCACGAGGCGCAGGTTCGCCTCGACCATCTCTTTCTTGGCGATGCGGGCCTCGCGCTCGCCTTTCTGGACCATGTTCACGATTCGGCGGAATTCGCCGAGTGCCATGCCGGTCGCCTGGGCGATCTCCGCAATCTCGGTGCGGATGCGGTCGACACTGTCCGCCTCGGCAGCGGCGAAGGCAGCGAACTTCTTGTCGATCTTTGACGCGCGCTCGAGCCAGGTATCGTCCAGCTCGCTACCCATATAGCTGTCGAGGAAAGCCTTGCGCGACACCTTGTGCCGTTCGGCCAGGCGTAGCATCTGCCCGCCGAGCGCGGTCAGCCGGCGGTTATAGCTGTACAGCTGATCAACAAGATATTCGATCTTGGCGGCGTGGAACTGGACGCTTTCAACCTCCGCCGTCAGCTCTTCGCGCAGCCTCTGATATTTCTTCTCATCCGAGGGCGGGAAGTCGTCGCCGACCGCGAGCGCCTGCAACCGTGCTTCCTGAAGCTTTGAAAACTTGCGGTAGATCGACGTGATCGTCGCGAATTTCTCAAGCGCGGTCGGCTTGAGCTGCTCCTCCATTTGAGCGAGCGAGAGGGTGTTGTCGTCCTCATCTTCTTCAGCGGGAGGCTGCGTGCGCCGCTCGATCAGCCCGTCTTCATCTTCGTCAGCGGCCGGGCTCTCCTCGGGCTCATCCTCTTCCTTGAACGAGGGACCCGCGATCTTTTCGCTGATTTCGCCTTCGCCCTCTTCGCCGTCCTCGGCGACCTGTTCCGGCGTCGGCCCCTTCGACAGCATTGCCTCGAGGTCGAGAATTT
>CBFGZJ010000010.1:0-17361 GCA_965653215.1 uncultured Sphingomonas sp.
CCCGCGCCCAGGAGGCGCGCGGAGGCCTCGAGGCCGGCACCGCCCACGAGCAGGCGCACCGGGGCGGTCTCGTCCCCTTCCGGCCAGACGAAGAGGAGCACGTCCCGCCGCCGCCAGACGCAGAACCAGAGGTCCGCCGGATCGGCCGACGAGGATGATCAATGCCGCGTAGCCGATCACCATCAACACTCGGAACGGGACAGTAGCAGCCAGCGAAAATGTGAAGACGGCTGGCACCGAAAAGCCGCTGGCGGAGAGCAGCCATGCAAGCAGCACATAGCATGGGAGGGAGATGGTCAGGGAGGCCGCCGCTACTCGGCCATAACGCCCCCCATTCCAATGGCCTGTCAGGAACCCGCTTTTCAATCCGGCCATTCCAAGCAGCATCAGGCCGAGCGTCTCGGGCGCGAACATTGCCGCCATCACCAGCGGCTCGGCGGTCGCCTCGGTCAGCTGGTGACGGACGAGGCCGGGCCAGGGGCCGAGATGAAGCGTGAGATCGGCGCTGACTTGAGCGACCGTTGGCGGTGCCGAGAACAGCTGCAGCGCCTTCCACGCGCCAAGCGTCTGTTCGGCGGCATCCGGCCGGCTGATCTGATCGGCTAAAGTCCAGGAACTTGCCGCAATCTGGGCGAATACCGCGAATTGAAGGGCAATCAGCATCAACCCGAACATCACCAGCGATCGCACATCGAAGCGGCGGAACAGCCACGCAACCGCCCCGATCAGGGCATAGCTGACGAGGATGTCGCCGGACCAGATCAGGTAGAAGTGAGTGAGGCCGAACAGCAGCAGCCACAACAGCCGCCGATAAGTTACCGAGGCTGAAGACAATCCGGCTGCTTCTGCACGATCGCTGACCAGCAGCAGGCTTGCTCCGAACAGGAGCGAAAACAGCCCGCGCATCTTGCCGTCGATCAGGACGAAGCTGAAGAAGTAGGAGGCCAGATCGAGCCAACTCCCGGTGTCATAGGCGTGCGGATTGACATAGGCCTGAGACGGCATCGCGAAGCCGACGATGTTCATCGCCAAGATGCCGAGCACGGCAACCCCACGGATCAGGTCAAGCGTGGTGAAGCGGTCTTCCCTGGGGGGAGCCGCGGTCCCGATCACTCTTCCGTCGGTTTTGACTGCAGCTGGATATAGTTCTGCAGACCCATCCGCTCGATCATCTCGAACTGCTGTTCGAGCGTGTCGACATGCTCTTCCTCATTTTCGAGGATTTTCGCGAACAGATCGCGGCTGACGAAATCGCGCACGCTTTCGGCATGGGCGATCGCGCCCTTGAGCTGCTCGACCGCTTCCAGCTCAAGCTCAAGGTCAGCCCGCAGAGCTTCCTCGACATTTTCGCCGATCCGCAAGCGGCCAAGCATCTGGAAATTGGGCAAGCCTTCGAGGAACAGGATGCGCTCTGCCAACTCGTCGGCATGCTTCATCTCGTCGATCGACTCGTGCCGCTCGAACTCCGCCAGACGCTTGACCCCCCAATTGTCGAGTAAGCGGTAGTGCAGCCAATATTGATTGATCGCGGTCAGCTCGTTGCGGAGCGACTCGTTCAATAGTTCGAGAACCCGCGGGTCGCCCTTCATCGAAAGCCTCCTTTTGCGAGGCCCGATAGTAGCTTGTCTTTGCTGAATGAGCCAGCAAAAAAATGGCGGAAATCAGGGAAAAACCGGGCTGCTTTTGCTAAGCAGTCGCACGCTCGGAGGCAATGATCTCACGTGCAAATGGAATGCATTGACCGCACCGCGCGCGGCGGCCCAGTTGCCGGTATGCACTGTTGGCGCAGCCCGCACCGTTGCGGGCGGCTTGCCGCACCTCCGTCTCGCGAATCGCATTACAGATGCAAACGATCATGGAGATCGATTTACCCGATAATGCGAACTATTCGCAAGAGGTTTAGCTTTCCACCAGCGCTGCCGCTGCGCCCATCAGTTTGGGGAAGAAGCCTTCATGCGCTGCGCGGAGTTCGGCGAGGGAGATGTGTGCATGATTGCCGCTCATGCCCGGCATGTCGCCAATACAGATTGAATCACCGCCAACCCTGCCGGCCCATGTGCATGCCAAACCTGCTGCCTTGACCATGTCGACGAACCGATAATCGTCCGAGTCCGCTACCGTGACCACATATCGACCCTGATCTTCGCCGAATAACTGGGCGGCAAGTGAGTTCTCCGCATGGTAG
Organism: uncultured Sphingomonas sp.; assembly: GCA_965653215.1. Taxonomy (GTDB): domain Bacteria; phylum Pseudomonadota; class Alphaproteobacteria; order Sphingomonadales; family Sphingomonadaceae; genus Sphingomicrobium. Next base: position 2,186 of record CBFGZJ010000010.1, read on the forward strand.
TCAATTTCCACATCGGCACCGATTCCGCTGGCAAGGGCCATTTCCGTAATCGCCACCAAAAGCCCGCCATCAGAACAGTCGTGCACAGCGGTGATCAGCCCCTCAGCAAGGCCGCGTCGAATTAAATCTCCGGCGCTCCGCTCCGCATCCAAGGAAACGGCTGGCGCCTCGCCATCCTTCCGCCCCTCAACTTCGCGCAACCACAACGATTGGCCCAAATGGGTACCACGATTGCCGACGATCCAAATTTGTTGGCCCTCAGCCTTGAAGGCGATCGTCACGCTCGTTTCCCAATCCTCCAGCAACCCCACACCGCCGATCGCCGGGGTCGGCAGGATCGCGCTGCCGCCGCCGGTCGCCTTGCTCTCGTTGTAGAGGCTGACATTGCCGCTCACGATCGGGAAATCGAGCGCCCGGCAGGCGTCGCCCATGCCGCGCAGGCATTCGACGAACTGGTGCATGATCTCCGGCCGCTGCGGGTTGCCGAAGTTGAGGCAGTTGGTCACCGCGAGCGGCCTCGCGCCGACGGCGCAGAGGTTGCGATAGGCTTCGGCGATCGCCTGCTTGCCGCCCTCATAGGGATCGGCGTAGCAATAGCGCGGCGTGCAGTCGGTGGTGATCGCCAGCGCCTTCTGGGTGCCGTGGACCCGCACCACCGCCGCGTCGCCGCCCGGCTTCTGCACGGTGTCGGCGCCGACCTGATGATCATATTGCTCCCAGATCCAACGCCGGCTGGCGAGGTTGGGCGAGGCCATCAGCTTGAGCAGGTCCGCCGCGATGTCCGTGCTTTCCGGCACTTCGTCCAGCGGCTTGACCTGTGCCCAGGCCCTGTACTGCTCGGCGGTGGCAGATGGCCGGTCATACTCCGGCGCCTCGTCGGCGAGCGGCGCGAGCGGGATGTCGCACACGACCTCGCCGTTCCACTCCAGCACCATGTGGCCGGTGTCGGTCACCTCCCCGATGACGGCAAAATCGAGCTCCCATTTGCGAAAGATTGCCTCGGCCTCGGCCTCGCGGCCCGGCTTCAGCACCATCAGCATCCGCTCCTGCGATTCCGACAGCATCATCTCGTAGGGGGTCATGCCGGTTTCGCGTTGCGGGACCTTGTTCATGTCGAGGCGGATGCCGACTCCGCCCTTCGACGCCATCTCGACGCTCGATGAGGTGAGCCCGGCGGCACCCATGTCCTGGATCGCGACGATCGCGTCCGACGCCATCAGCTCAAGACAGGCTTCGATCAACAGCTTTTCGGTGAACGGATCGCCGACCTGAACAGTCGGGCGCTTCTCGTCGCTATTCTCGTCGAAGTCGGCGCTGGCCATCGTCGCGCCATGGATTCCGTCGCGGCCGGTCTTTGATCCGACATAGACGATCGGGTTGCCGACGCCGGTCGCGGCGGAATAGAAAATCTTGTCGGTATTCGCGACGCCCACGGTCATCGCGTTGACGAGGATGTTGCCGTCATAGGCTGGGTCGAAATTGACCTCGCCGCCAACCGTCGGAACGCCGACGCAATTGCCATAGCCGCCGATGCCGTGGACCACGCCCGCGATCAGGTGGCGCATCTTCGGATGGTCCGGCCGTCCGAACCGCAGCGCATTCATGTTGGCGACTGGCCGCGCGCCCATGGTGAACACGTCGCGCAGGATTCCGCCGACGCCAGTTGCCGCGCCTTGATAGGGCTCGATGTAGCTTGGGTGGTTGTGGCTCTCCATCTTGAAGATGGCAGCCTGACCATCGCCGATGTCGATCACGCCTGCGTTTTCGCCCGGACCGCAGATCACCCACGGCGCCTCAGTCGGCAATTTCTTGAGGTGGATCCGGCTCGACTTGTAGCTGCAATGCTCCGACCACATGACCGAGAAGATGCCGAGTTCGACGAGGTTCGGCTGTCGGCCAAGGGCATTGAGGATGCGCTGATACTCGTCCGGGCTCAGCCCATGTTCGGCGACAATCTCGTCAGTGATTTCCGGCTCGGCGGCGATCTGGGGCTCGGTCGTGATCATCCGGGCGCGATAGCGGCGGGCGTTCGTCCAGTCCACTTCATCGAAAGGCGATTGCGCGACTCGATCCGCAGGCAGAATGTCCGACGCAGCCTTCATCGCCAGGAGCGCCAGTCATGGCTGTCAAACCAATTCCGGAAGGGTATCACAGCGTCACCCCCTATCTGATCGTCGATGACGCGGACGCCGCGATCGATTTCTACAAGCGTGCGTTCGGAGCCGAAGAGATGTTCAGGATGCCGATGGGCGGAAAGATCGGGCACGCCGAGCTCAGGATCGGCGACAGCGTGGTCATGCTCGCTGACGAGTTTCCGGAGATGGGCCACCTCGGTCCGCGCTCACGCGGCGGGCCGACCGCCAGCATCGTCCTCTACCTCGATGATGTCGATCGTGCATTTGAACGGGCGAGGGAAGCTGGCGCGATCGAGGTTCGCGCTCCGACAACGCAATTTTGGGGCGACCGCATGGGCACTCTCAGTGATCCGTTCGGTCACCAGTGGAGCCTTGCCACCCATGTCGAGGATGTGCCGCCGGAGGAGATGAGCCGGCGGATGCAGGACGCGCAGTCGGAACGGCAAGCGGAGCCCGCCTGAGCTCCGCTCGCCGGCTACTTAAACCTTGCAGGCTTGCGAGCCCTTGCCGGGCCGAGTCACGGTCACGGTCTTGTCTCCAGCAGCGCCGGTGACCGACACTTCGCCGGACTGATAGGGCTGGCCCGGCTCAGGAGCGGTGAGCACCGTCGGCGCTCCATTCTGCTCTTCGCGCAGGTTGGCGGTTGTCTTGTTATTGAAAAAGTCGACGTAGACCAGGCTGTTGTCCTTGCAGCGATAGGTGTGGCTGGCCTCGATCATCGGCGGCAGCTCGACCGGTGCCGCATTGGCCAGTTCGGCCGCCTGAGGATCGGCGGGACCGCCAACGATATTGTGATCTTCATTGTTGCAGCCGGCTAACGCGGCGGCCGCAACGCACAGGGCGGAGACATAAAAGCGACTCATGCCTTGGCATTTGCGGGAGCGTCCGGATGCGTCAAGTGCCGCAATTGCAATGTCCGTGACTGATGCATAACTTGCGCCAGTGAGTGAGGTGGACACACACAAGGCAATTCAGCGGGTCCGCATCGGGCTAACCGGCCTGGCATTCGTGTTTCTGCTGGTTCTGCTTGGGACCGTGATCGCCGACGGCGAACAAGACCCCGTTGGTCAGGCACCCGAGGCCACGAATTCCGTTCCTGACGAGCCGCTTGCTGAACTCGGCGTCGCGCCAAAGGCGGAGGTCGGCGACAACGAAGCCGCGATCGGTGGGCAGTGATCCGCATCCTGCTGGCAGCACTCGCGCTGAGCCACACGGCGGCGTGCAGTTCGGGAGCGCCTGAGCAGTCGGGTCACCCCCGCAATCGTGAGGAGTTGCACGTCCTCACCGCTCTGCCGCTGGCTTGGTCGACGGAATTCGGACTGAGCCAGCCGGGCTCCCCAGCACTTCAGCGCTTGAGTGAGCGCTATCGTGTCAGGTTGGTCGATCTTCCGACCCAGCTTCCGTCGAAGGGATTGCTGCTCGCCGCTCAACCGCGGGCCCTTCCCGCCGAACAGCTCGTCGCACTTGATCGATGGGTGCGGGAGGGAGGCCGAGTGCTCCTGCTGGCTGATCCGATGCTGGCCTGGCCTGATCCGCGCGCGCTCGGCGATCCGACACGGCCAGCGCGGTCCTTTGCGGATACGGGCCTTCTGGCTCACTGGGGTCTGCGCCTGGATTCGCCCGAGCGGCCGGGCCGGACTGATCGGTCACTGAATGGAGTGGAAGTGATCACCCTTTCTCCCGGGCGGCTTGCCGGGCGCTGCATCGACGACGAGGACGGGCTGGTCGCGCGGTGCCGCATTGGACAGGGATACGCCGTTGTCATCGCCGACGCCGACTGGATTGATGCCGATCGGCTCGGATCCTCCGCCGCAGCGAACCTGGACGCCTTGATGGCCGAGCTGAAGGCGCTCGAGGAACGGTTCTAAATCCGGCCCGTCCCGCACGACTCGCCGCTTGGTTGAGGCGAGTCGCCGCACCTGTCGACAGAGTTATCCACACCCATTCGCGCCATTGGCAGCCCCGACCTGGTCGGCATTCCTTGTCGTGATAAACCGCGAATTTCCACGGTTTATCCATGAAAACCCATACAGTGGCATGAAAACCCATTGTGTCCCGCCAACCAATGAGTTACCAACAATGCCGTAGCGCGGGGCAAACCTGTTCAAAGATGAGCAGCGCAGAGCGGCCGATAACCCGGTCATTCTGTGAGCGAGAAAGTTTGCGCCGACGCGCCGGGAGTGGACGCAAGTGGCGCTGGAGCATCTGTTTCAAGGCAGTGCGCTCAACGCGGTCGACGCCAAAGGGCGTGTGTCCGTTCCCGCCTTCCTGCGCTCGGTGATTGAACGGCGCGGCGATGCCCGCACCATCGTCCTTGCCAAGCATGAGACATTCGCCTGCCTGTCAGCCTACGATCCCGCTTACGCAGCGCTCAAACATGCAAAGCTTGAGCGTCTGCTGGAGAAGGAAGAAACCAGCGCCGACGCGCAGCTCGAGTATCAGCAGCGCAACCTGATGGCGTTCGCGGCCACCGAGGAAGTGCCTTACGATTCCTCGGGCCGGATCGTCTTCCCGCCAATGATGCGCCGCAAGGGCGGGATCGATGACCTCGCGCTGTTCCTCGGGACTGGCGAGACGTTCCAGATCTGGAACCCGCACAGCTTCCTGGCCGACAAGCGAATTCCCGAGGACATGAAGGACATCGCCCGCTACCGGCTTGAGGAACGGGGGATCGGCGCATGACCGCATCCATCAATCCCTCTCACATCCCGGTGCTGGTCGATGAAGTTGTCGAGGCGCTCGCCATCGCTCCTGGCGCGACGCTGGTCGACGGGACGTTCGGCGCCGGTGGCTACACACGGGCTATGCTTGGGGCGGGGGCGGGACGAGTGATTGGCTTTGATCGCGATCCGGGGGTGATTGCGAACGGCCGGTCACTCGTCCCGGACTCTCGTCTGATGCTGATTGAGCAGCGCTTTTCGCAAATGGATCGGGAGCTGGGGCAGCTCGGGCTGATCCCGGTTGAGGGCGTCGCGCTCGATATTGGCGTGTCGTCAATGCAGCTCGATCAGCCGGAGCGGGGGTTCTCGTTCCAGAACGACGGCCCGCTCGACATGCGGATGAGCCAGGCCGGAATGACCGCGGCCGAGTTCCTGAATGAGGCTGACGAGGCGGAGATCGCGCGCATCCTGCGCGAGTATGGCGAGGAACCCAAGGCGCGGGCGATTGCCCGGGCGATCGTCGCTGCTCGTCCGCTCAGCCGGACGGCGGAGCTGGCTGCGATCGTGCGCAAGGCGGCAGGCTATCGCCCCGGCGCCAAGAGCGATCCTGCAACCCGCACCTTTCAGGCGATCCGCATTCACCTCAACGCAGAGCTGGACGAGCTCGAGCAGGGGCTTGCGGCGGCTGAGCGGGTCCTCGCGCCAGGCGGTCGCCTCGCCGTGGTCACTTTCCATAGCCTGGAAGACCGGATCGTGAAGCGCTTCCTGAAAGAGCGTTCGGGGGATGTCCCTGCCGGCTCGCGCCATCGCCCGCAAGCGCCGGCGAAGCGCGCCGCCACCTTCGAAAAGGCTCCAAAGGCCCGCACTCCAGGCGCCGCTGAGCTGGCCGCGAACCCGCGGTCGCGTTCAGCCCGTCTGCGGAGCGCGGTTCGGACCATTGCTCCGGCCTGGACCAACACGGAGAGCGGCCGATGAGCGGTCGCAGCTTCCGGTCCGTCGGCTATGTGGCGGCAATCGCTGGTGCCGCGCTGAGTTGCTATCTCGTGTCGCTGCGGGTCGCGGCGGAGCGAGCCGCGCTTGAGGATGTCGAGAGCGCGATCGTTCTGGCCCAGCGCGACATCCGGCTGCTTCAGACGGAGATCGGCACCCGCGGTCGCTTGGCTCAGCTAGAGCGCTGGAACGTGAAGGTGCTGGCGCTATCGGCGCCGAAGGCTGAACAATTCCTCGAAGGAGGCTTCGCGCTGGCGAGGCTGGTCCGGCCGCAACGCGAAGTCGATCTCGAAGCGCCGGTGGTGCTGGCTTCTGCCCCCGCACCTGAACGGGTGAGTCCGGTCGAGCAGAAGGTGCGCGGCGACGTCGTTGCCGACGATCCGCCACAAGCTCTGTCCGCCGATCGGCTGATGTATACGGCGAGCTTGACCAGCGCTGCCGCGGAGGTGCCGCGGCCTCGCAAGTCTGCTGTTGCGGAAACGGCCGAGGTCGCCAATCCAGCCATCCCATCGGTCCGCAAGGAGCGCAACCCCGACCGATGAACGCCCCAACCCCAGCCCTTGTCGCCACGCCGGAGCGGCTACGGCTGGTTGGTCAGCGCCGCCACAACCTCGCACTGGTTCATCAGCGGCTGATGCTGGGGATGCTGCTGTTCGCTGGAGTGACGGCTCTGATCGTCTTGCGTTTGCTGTGGCTGGCTGCCTTTGGTGATCACGCCGGGCGCAAGAGCGCGATCACCTCGCTTGTCCCTGAGCGCGGCGATATCGTCGATCGTGATGGGCATCCGCTTGCGCGGACCATCGACGCATGGACGGTCGGGATCCATCCGGGCAAGGTGATCGGAAGCAAGCTCGACCTTGCCCGGCGCCTCGCGCAGTTGATGCCGGAGAGGAGTGAGGCGGAGTATTACGCGATTCTCCGCTCGAACAAGACGTTCGCCTACCTGCGCCGCCGTGCCTCACCAGCGCTGGTGGAGGCGGTGAATGCGATCGGTGAGCCGGGCGTTGCGATCGACCGGGAGCCGGAGCGGCTCTACCCGCAGACGGCACTCGCCGCCCATGTGATCGGATTTACCAACATTGATGGTCATGGCGCAGCCGGAATCGAGCGCGCTCTCGACGAGCGCTTGTCAGGAAACGCGAGCCGAGCCGAGCCGGTCGTGCTGTCGATCTCCAGCCGGATCCAGCAGGCGCTGGAGCATGAGCTTGGCGCGGCGATGACGGAATTCTCCGCAATTGGCGCTGCCGGGATCATCATGGACATCCACACCAGCGAGGTGTTGGCGCTGACTTCCTTGCCTCAGCACAATCCCAATGCGGCCGGCAGCGGCACCCCCGACGAACGTTTCAACCGCGCGACGCTGGGAGTCTATGAGCTGGGCTCCACCTTCAAGCCGTTCACTGTGGCGATGGCCATGGACGCCGGCATCGTGAAGTCGATGGGCCAGATGTACAGTTGCCCGAACGCCCTGCACATCGGCCGCTTCAGCATCACCGATACTCACCCGTTCAACCGCAGCTGCTCCGTCGCCGAGATCATGAAGGAGAGCTCGAACATTGGGACCGCCCAGATCGCGGCCCAGCTCGGCGGCGCGCGGCAGAAGCAGTTTCTCGAGAAGATGGGCTTTCTTGCGCCGGTCGCGATCGAGCTTAAGGAACGGGGACGGACGCTTTCTCCTGGGTCTAACTGGGGCGAGGTCGCGACCATGACGGTCGGTTTCGGTCACGGTATCGCTGTGACTCCGCTTCATCTGGCGAGCGGCTATGCAACGCTTCTGAACGGCGGGATCTGGCGTCCTGCGACGATGCTCAAGGTGGATGCGCGGCATCCGGCGGCCAAGGGTCGCCGCGTGTTCAGCGAACAAACGAGCTATCAAATGCGCTCGCTGCTGCGCCTGGTCGTGACCAAGGGCACAGGAAAGAAGGCGGATGCGCCCGGCTACCGCGTCGGCGGCAAGACCGGCACTGCCGAAAAGCTGTTGGGCGGGCGCTATACGTCGCATGCGGTGGTCACCACGTTCGCGGGCGTTTTCCCGATGGATGAACCTCGCTATGTGGTCGTCGCCATGCTCGATGATCCAAAAGCTACGAAAGATACGTACGGCTTCCACACCGCCGGGTGGAACGTCGCCCCGGTGATCAGCCGGACCGTTAGCCGAATTGCTCCGATGCTGGGGGTTCGCCCGGATCTTAGACGGGAACCCAACATGGCGGAGGTCCTGCCTTTCGTCCGCGCTTCGGAGCATTGACCGATGCGCCTTCGTGAACTTGCCGGGATCGATAGTGATTCCGAAGTGACGGGATTTGCGATCGATCATCGCAAGGTCACCCGTGGAACCGTTTTTGGAGCTTTCCACGGCAGCCGCCACAACGGCGAAGACTATATCGTTGAGGCGATCGAACATGGCGCGATCGCCGTCGTCGCACGACCCGGCGTGATGGTGTCTGGCGTTCCGCACCTGGCCTCGGATCGGCCGCGTCACCTGTTCGCCACGCTCGCTGCCAAATTCTACGCGCCTTATCCCGAGGTGACCGTCGCGGTCACCGGTACGAACGGAAAAACTTCAACGGTCGAACTCACGCGCCAGATGTGGCGGATGGCCGGGCATCGCTCCGCATCGATCGGAACGCTGGGCGTAGTGACTGCCGACGACCATCAGACGATGGGACTGACCAGTCCGGATATCGTCACCTTCCTCACCAATCTCGCTGGGCTCAAGCGCATGGGCGTCAGCCACGTCGCGTTCGAGGCGTCCAGCCACGGGCTGGATCAATATCGCAGCGAAGGCGTACCGGTGGCTGCCGGGGCCTTCACCAATTTGTCGCGCGATCACCTCGATTACCACGCAGACATGGAATCTTATTTCCTCGCCAAGATGCGGCTGTTCGACGAGATCATCGATGATGGTGGGACCGCGGTGGTATGGACGGGTGATCCGCGATCAACCGACGTGATCGAGCGGGCGCGGCGGCGCGGGTTGAAGCTCCTGACTGTTGGTCCGGGAGCCGAGGCGATCGAACTGGTCAGCCAAACGCCGTCGACCCTCGGCCAGACTCTCACGATTCGCGACGGTGGCAAGGACCACAAGCTGGTGCTCCCGCTGATCGGGGCTTACCAAGCGGCCAATGTGCTGGTCGCTGCGGGCCTGATGCTCGCGACCGGGAGCAGTTTCGCCGAAACCTTGCCGCGCATGGGCCGAGTAGCGCCGGTGCGGGGAAGGTTGGAGCGGGCGGTCATCACCCGCGCCGGAGCGCCGGTCTACGTGGATTATGCTCACACCCCGGATGCCATCGAGGCGGCGATCGCGGCGCTTCGCCCGCACGTGAGCGGCAAGCTGATCACCGTATTTGGCGCCGGCGGTGATCGCGATCCTGGCAAGCGTGAGGCGATGGGTGCTGTCGCCGCCAGAGACTCCGATGTGGTGATCGTCACGGACGACAATCCGCGCGGGGAAGATCCCGCCGTGATCCGCTCCGCAATCCTCAAGGGCGCGCCTAGGGCCATCGAGATTGGCGGTCGGCGAGAAGCAATCGCCGAGGCCGTCCGTACGGCCGGTCATGGGGACATCGTCCTGCTTGCCGGCAAAGGCCACGAACAAGGACAGGTCGTCGGAAGCGGTCGAACCCAACGCGTGATCCCGTTCGACGACGTCAGTGTCGCGCGTGAGTGTGCCGCGTGAGCTTGTGGACCGCGGCCGAAATCGCCGCCGCCACCGGGGGATCAATCAACGGCGACTTTGTAGCCACTGGAGTGACGTTCGACAGCCGTGAGGTGCAGCCAGGCGACCTGTTCGTCGCGATGCCGGGAAGCATGACTGACGGGCACCGCTTCGTTCCCGCAGCGATCGCTGCAGGCGCGGCCGGTGCCCTCGCTTCTCAGACGGTCGATTGTCCGCATGTGCGGGTGGATGACGTCGCCAAGGCTCTTGAGCAGCTGGCGATTGCCGCCCGCAATCGTTGCAACGGGATAATCATTGCGGTGACTGGTTCGGTCGGCAAAACCAGTACCAAGGAGGCACTTGCCGCCACCCTTGACCGCGCTGCGCGCGGGCAGGTCCATCGTTCTGTCAAAAGCTACAACAATCACACCGGCGTTCCGCTCAGCCTAGCGCGGATGCCCGCCGACAGCCGCTATGCGGTGCTGGAAATTGGGATGAACCATGCGGGCGAGATCAGCGCCCTCACTCGGCTGGTCCGTCCTCATGTCGCGCTGATCACGGCCATCGCTCCAGCCCACATCGAAATGCTGGGCAGCGAAGAGGCGATCGCCGACGCGAAGTCCGAGATTTTCGAAGCCTTGGAGCCCGGCGGCACCGCGATCATTCCCAACGATTCTCCGCACCGGGACCGGCTGCTCCGAAGGGCGCGCCGCTATGCCGAAAATGTTGTGACCTTCGGTCATGGTGATGCGGACGTGGCGGCAATCCAGGCCGCGCGAACTGCCGACGGGGGCAGTCTGCTGACCGCCGCACTTCAGCGCAGCGAACTGACCTTCACCATCTCGCAGCGAGGCGACCATTGGATCTCCAACGCTCTCGCGATCTTGGCGGCGGTGGAGGCGGTTGGGGCCGATGTGGCCGCAGCCGGGCTCGCGCTGGCGGACCTCGAAGGGCTCAAAGGCCGGGGTGAGCGGCTAACCTTTCCCGCTGGAGCGGGCGAAGCCCTGCTGATCGACGAAAGCTATAACGCCAATCCGGCATCCATGGCCGCGACTCTCAAGAGCCTTGGCAACGAAGAGGTGACTGGCCGCCGGATCGCCGTGCTCGGACCGATGCGGGAGCTCGGCGAGCATGGCGAGGCGCTTCACGCCGGCCTGGCGCCGCACGTTCGTGACGCCGGAGTAACCCATTTGATCCTGGTGGGAGAGGAGATGGAGCCATTGGCCCAAGCTCTCGCCGAGGAGCGAGTCATCGCGCGAGCGAAGGACGCGGAAGAAGCTGCGTCACTATTGACTGGCATGGTCAAGCCTGGCGACGTGGTGCTGGTCAAGGCATCCAACTCGGTCGGGCTTGCCCGCCTGGTGGAGAGGGTGGCAGGGGAGGCGCAGCAATGCTTTACCTGATCGCTCAGCAGCTCGATTTCCCGGGCGTCCTCAATCTCATTCGCTACATCAGCTTCCGCGCGGGGGCGGCCAGCGCGACCGCGCTGCTGATTGGCCTCCTGCTGGGTCCGAAGTTCATCAGCTGGCTGCGGGTGAAGCAGGGCAAGGGTCAGCCGATCCGCGCTGACGGCCCGCAGACCCATCTGGCCAAGCGGGGAACGCCGACCATGGGCGGCCTGCTGATCCTGATTTCGGTAGCGATCGCCGTCCTGCTGTGGATGGACCTCGGCAATCCTTACGTCTGGGCGTGCCTGCTCGTGACCGCCGGCTTCGGGCTGATCGGCTTCCTCGACGATTATGACAAGGTTCGCAAAGCCCATCATGCCGGGCTGCCCGGCAAGGTGCGGCTGCTGCTCGAGTTTCTGATCGCGGGGTTCGCGACCTGGCTGATGGTCCGTCATGGCGGGACCAACCTCCACCTGCCGTTCGTTCAGGGCGCGGTGCTCGATCTCGGCTGGTTCTATATTGTATTCGGAGCGTTCGTGATCGTTGCGTTCGGCAATGCCGTGAACCTTACCGATGGGCTCGACGGGCTCGCGACCATGCCGGTGATCATCGCGTCGATGGCCTTCGTGCTCATCGCCTATCTGGTCGGCAATGCGCGCTTCGCTGACTATCTCGGCATCCCGCATATCCTCGGCACCGGCGACCTGACCGTAATGCTGCTGGCGATCATCGGCGCCGGGCTGGCGTTCCTGTGGTTCAATGCCCCTCCGGCGGCGGTGTTCATGGGCGACACCGGCAGCCTGGCGCTCGGCGGGGCGCTCGGCGCGGTTGCAGTCGCGACCCACCACGAGTTCGTGCTGGCGATCATCGGCGGCCTGTTCGTGCTCGAGGCGTTGAGCGTGATCATCCAGGTGTTCTTCTACAAGCGGACCGGCAAGCGCGTGTTCCGAATGGCGCCGATCCATCATCACTTCGAGCATCTCGGCTGGAGCGAGCCGACGGTCGTGATCCGTTTCTGGATCATTGCCTTCGTCCTGGCCCTTGCCGGGTTGAGCACGCTGAAGCTGCGGTGATCACCGCCCGCGCCTTCGCCGGCAAGCATTTCGCGGTGTACGGTCTGGCGCGATCGGGGTTGGCAACGGCCGAGGCACTGCTGGCGAGCGGCGCGAAAGTGACCGCCTGGGACGGCAAGGAAGAGGCGAGGGCGGCGCTTTTCCCCTCCCCTTTAGGGGAGGGGCAGGGGGTGGGGCGTTCCCTCCCGATCAGTCCTTCTCTGCTCCCCCGCCCCTCGATCCCCTCCCCTGAAGGGGAGGGGCAGCTAATAATTGCCAACCTCGACGAAGCCGACCTCAGCCAGTTCGACTCCCTCGTCGTCTCTCCCGGCGTCCCCCTGAACCGCCACCCGATCGCCCAACGGGCTAGAGACGCCGGCGTCGAGATCATCGGCGACATCGAGCTGTTCGCCCGCGCCCGACCGGAGCTGCCGCCGCACAAGGTCGTGGGCATCACCGGCACCAACGGCAAGTCGACGACGACTGCGCTCGTCCACCACATTCTCAAGGCCGCGGGCGTGCCGACGACAATGGGAGGCAACATCGGCCTGCCGATCCTGGCGCAGGACCCGCTGCCCGAACGCGGGGTCTATGTGCTGGAGCTGTCGAGCTACCAGATCGACCTGACTCAAAGCCTCGATTGCGACGTCGCGGTGCTGCTCAACATCACGCCGGATCATCTCGATCGGTACGAAAGCTTCGAAGCATATGCGGAGTCGAAAGCGCGGCTGTTCGAAATGCAATCGGATTGCTCGACCGGTGTCCGGCCAGATGATCGACTTTCGATGTCAGACGCAACGGACGTCTGGGGCGTCTGGGGTCCAGATGGTCAAGTTCGCGATCCAGCATGGCTAGGGAGCCAGCCTGACTGGCCGTCGCTGCAAGGACCGCACAACGCGCAGAATGCGAACGCAGCAATATCCGTGTGTCTCGCGCTGGAAGTAGACGAGACGGCAATCGCGACGGGCCTCCGCACCTACCCGGGTCTCCCCCACCGCATGGAGCGGGTCCGCGAGAAGGACGGCGTCCTGTTCGTCAACGATAGCAAGGCGACCAATCCGACCGCCACGGCCCCCGCGCTTGCTGCCTTCCCATCGATCCGCTGGATTCTCGGTGGGCAGGCCAAGACGGATGATCTCGACGAATGCGCACCGCACTTCGGCCATGTCCGCTCCGCCTACACCATCGGTGAGGCAGCCAACCTGTTTGAATCGTTGCTGAAACCGCACATGCCGGTGAAAAACTGTGGACAACTGGCCGAGGCGGTGCGGCAGGCCGCGCAAGATGCGCAAAGCGGCGATACGGTGCTGTTGTCGCCGGCCTGTGCGAGCTTCGACCAGTTCCGGGACTTCGAGGATCGCGGGGACCAGTTCCGCTTGGCAGTGGGGGCGTTGTGATGGGGGGACTTGCTGGAAAGCTGAAGCGGCCGGCGATGGTCGATCCAAACCGCTACGGTCGCTCTGATCGGTCGCCGATCGGCCGCTGGTTCTGGGAGATCGACAAGCTCCTGCTGCTGCTGGTCAGCGTGTTGATCGCCGTTGGGCTGATCGCGGTGGCCGCGGCGTCGCCCGCAGCCGCCGAGCGCTACTCCGGCGGATCGGTGCAGTTCGCCTCGCTCCACTATTTCTACCGGCAGCTGGTGTGGATCGCGATCAGCCTGCCGGTGATGATCGTCATCTCGATGATGCCGCGCGACCGGGCGCGCCGGCTGTCGCTGTTCGGCGCGGCCTTCTGCGTCGTCATGCTGATCTTCGTGCCCATCCTCGGCCCCGAGGTGAACGGTGCCCGCCGCTGGATCGGCGTTGGTTTCGCGCAGGTCCAGCCGTCCGAATTTCTCAAGCCCTTTTTCGTCGTGGGCGTCGCTTGGCTGCTGTCGCTGCGCGATCAGGATCGGTCGCTGCCTGTGTTTGCGCTCTCAACGGCGCTGACCGGATTGATCGCCGTCCTGCTGATGCGGCAGCCGGACTTCGGGAGCACGATCATTTTCGGCTGCGTGTGGATTGCCATGCTCGCCCTTGCAGGGGTGTCGATGCGGATTCTTGGCGGGCTTGCCATCGCCGGGATCGTCGGCGTCGTGCTTGCCTATTTCTTCTATGACGTGGCGACCGCCCGCATCGATGGCTTCCTGTTCGGTGAGGGCGATACGTTCCAGACCGACAATGCGATGCGCACCCTGACTGCCGGCGGATTGCTCGGCATGGGGCCGGGGGGCGGCACGCGCAAATTCGGCCTTCCCGAACCGCACACTGATTACATCTTCTCGGTTATCGGCGAAGAGTTTGGGCTGATCGCCTGCGTCGCCATTGCCCTGCTGTACGCGGCAATCGTCGCCCGCGTCCTGGTGAAGCTGCTCGATGAGGAAGACACGTTCGCGATCCTCGCGGCGGCCGGGCTGGTGATTCAATTCGGCCTGCAGGCGCTGATCAACATGGCGGTCAATGTTCAGATCGCCCCGTCGAAGGGCATGACCCTGCCATTCATCAGCTATGGCGGAAGTTCCATGCTCGCGCTGTCGATCGGCATGGGATTGCTGCTCGCGTTCACCCGGCGAAATCCGTATCTGACGCGCTCCCCCTATGTCGTGAAATGGAGCGGCGAGTGTCTTCCGGGATGAACTTCGTACTCGCTGCCGGCGGGACCGGCGGTCACATGGTCCCCGCTCATGCGCTGGCCGCGGAGCTTAAGTCGCGCGGCCATGGGGTCGCCCTCATCACGGATGAGCGGGGCGCGAAAATCCCCGGATTGTTCGAGGATGTTCCCGCTCATGTGCTTCCGGCGGGCAGGCTGACCCGCAGTCCACTTGGGCTGTTGCGCGGCGTCCGCTCGGTCGTCGCGGGGCGCAGCCAGGCGCGCAAGCTGTACCGGGAACATAAGCCTGATGCGGTGGTCGGGTTTGGCGGTTATCCCGCGTTTCCAGCGTTGATTGCCGCAACCTCGCTGCGGGTGCCGACCGTGCTGCATGAGCAGAATGCGGTGCTTGGCCGGGTCAACCGATTGCTCGCCGGCGAGGCGACCGCGATCGCAACGGCTTATGAGCGAGTTGAGCGGCTTGCCGCCAAGCACAAGGACAAGGTGGTGCTGGTCGGCAATCCGGTGCGGGAGACGATTGCACGGCTCGGCGAGGCGCCCTTTCCGCCGTTCGATTCGCTTGCGCCACTTCGCATCCTGGTCACCGGCGGAAGCCAGGGCGCGACTGTTCTGGGCAAGGTGGTACCGGAGGCGATGGCGCTGCTTGAGCCATCCCTTCGCCGACGTCTGCAGATCACACAGCAGTGCCGGCCGGAGGACATTGA
>CBFGZJ010000011.1:0-16927 GCA_965653215.1 uncultured Sphingomonas sp.
CATTGATCGGCGCCCACGGCTATGCGGACGAAGGCAGCCGCGCCCACTCGCGCACAGTCCCCGAGATGATCGCCGAAGTGGCGGAGCATCTGCCCGACATCGACGATCCGGCGTTCGGTCATTGCTTCGACCGTTTCGCTGATGCCCACGTGATCCTGCTTGGCGAGGCGAGTCACGGCACGTCCGAGTTCTATCGCGCCCGAGCGGCCATTACTCGCCGGCTGATCGAGCGCCATGGCTTTTCGATTGTGGCGCTGGAAGCGGACTGGCCGGATGCGGCAGCAATCGATCGGTACGTTCGGCACCGGGCCCACCGCGAGGGGGAGGAGCGCGCGTTCGAGCGCTTCCCGACCTGGCTGTGGCGCAATCGTGAATTCGATAGCTTCATCCGCTGGCTCAGATCGCACAATCAGTCCCTGCCGCGTGAGCGGCGAGCCGGTGTATTCGGGCTCGATCTGTATAATCTGCACGCCTCGATGAAAGCGGTGATCGATTATCTGGATGGTGTTGATCCGGAGGCGGCGAAAGAGGCGCGCGAGCGTTACTCCTGCCTCGCCCTGTTCAGCCGCAATCCGGAAGCCTATGGCCGGCTGGCGATGAGTCATGGCTATGCCTTTTGCGAGGATGGCGTCGTTGAGATGCTGGCCGATCTGCTGGCGAAGCGGCTCGACTATGCGGGTCAGGACGGTGAGGAGTGGCTCGACGCCGCCGCCAACGCCCGCCTGGTGAAGAATGCGGAGGCCTATTATCGGGCGATGTATCGCGGGGCCGAGCAAAGCTGGAATCAGCGCGACAGCCACATGTTCGAAACTCTGTACTCGCTGCTGGAGGCGCGCGGGCCGGGGGCAAAGGCGGTGGTTTGGGCGCACAACAGCCATATCGGCAATGCCGAGTTCACCGAGATGGGGATGGAGCGGGGCGAGCTGAACATCGGTCAGCTGGCAAAGCAAAGGTTTGGTGAGCAGGCCCGGCTGATCGGGTTCGGCACCCACAAGGGCACGGTAGCCGCCGCAGACGATTGGGATTCGCCGATGCAGGTGAAGACGGTCAGGCCTTCGCTGCCGGACAGCTATGAGCGGCTAAGCCATGACAGCGGCATCTCGCGCTTCCTGCTCGATCTGCGTGAAGGGCGGAACCGCACCGCGGCGGGCGCTCTGCTCGAGCCGCACCTCGAGCGGTTCATCGGCGTGATTTACCGGCCCGAAACTGAGCGGTGGAGCCATTACAGCCAGGCGATCCTCCCGCATCAGTTCGATGCCTGGGTTTGGTTCGATCAGACGACTGCCGTAACGCCGCTGCCGACTCAGATGCGGCCGGGCGAGGACGAGACCTGGCCGTTCGGACTCTAGGCTGATGCGATCAGCGCTCTCCGCGAACCTCGGACAGGGTCAGGGAGTGGGTGATGACATCCACATCGGTCTTGAGGTGCAGCAGGCGGATGCCGGAGCGGTCTCGGGCACGCTCCAGCGCCGGAGCGAAGTCTTGAGTCCGCTCGACCGGTTCGGCCGATGCTCCAAAGGACTGGGCGAAGGCGGCGAAGTCAGGATCGCTGAGGCTCGTTCCCGAAACTCGTCCTGGATAGTCGCGCTCCTGCTGCATTCGGATCGTGCCGAAGCTGCCGTTGTCGACCAGGATGACGATGAGGTTCGCGCCATAGAGCGCGGCCGTCGCGAGCTCCTGACCGGTCATCAGGAAATCACCATCGCCGCTTACGCACACCACCGTGCGGTCTCGGAAACGCAGTGCCGCCGCGATACTGGCGGGCAGCCCGTACCCCATTGCCCCGGCAGTTGGCGCAAGCTGGCTGGGGCAAGCGACATAGCGCCAATAGCGGTGCACCCATCCGGAGAAATTTCCCGCGCCGTTGCAGATGATGCTGTCAGTCGGGAGAACCTCGCGCATCGCCCGCACACATAAGCCGAGATCAAGCGTTACTCCGTCGCGAGCCGTGGGTTCGCTCCAGTCGAGCCATTGACGATGCGCTTCCTCTCCGGCGATGAAGCGAACCAAGTCCGGGTCGCTCCACTCATCCGCCATTTCCGCAAACTCACCCATGTCGGCACAGATCGGCAGGTCGGCGTGGAACACGCTGCACAGCTCGTGCGGATCGGGATGCACGTGGATCAAGGTCTGGCCGGGATGATCGAGAGTCACCAGCGTGTAGCCATCCGTGGTCGCTTCGCCGAGCCTGGCTCCAACGACGAGCAGCAGATCAGCGGCCTTGATCCGGTCCACAAGCTTAGGATTCGGGCCATGCCCAAGGTTGCCGGCATAGACCCCGCAATTGCTGGGGATCGCGTCCTGACGCCGGAAGGCGGTCGCGGTGGGGATGCCATACCGGAAAGCAAAGTTGGCGAAATGATGTGCGGCTCTCCGGCTCCAGTCCGCACCACCGACGATAGCGACTGGCGCGCAGGCCTCCTTCAGCAGTTCGAACATGGCTTGCAGCGCCCCGGGATCCGGCTCCTCGCAGAGAGGCGGGAGGGGAGGGCGATCGGTTGCTGCTGCCTGCTCGCGCAGCATGTCCTCGGGCAGGGCGAGCACCACTGGACCTGGTCGGCCCGCTGTGGCTGTCCGCCATGCCCGCGCGACAAATTCCGGGATCCGCTCGGCATGGTCGATGCGCGCGCACCATTTGGCAAGGGGCGCAAACATGGCCGGGATGTCGATCTCCTGAAATCCCTCCCGATTCCGCGTCCCGCGCTGAACATCGCCGACGAGCAGGATCATCGGGGTCGAGTCCTGCCGCGCGACATGAACTCCGATCGCGGCGTTGGCGGCGCCCGGACCGCGGGTCACGACCGCGATGCCCGGCCTGCCCGTCATCTTTCCGTCCGCTTCAGCCATGAAGGAAGCGCCGCCTTCATGACGACAGGTGACCAGTTCGATCTGCGGTGCGTCATGCAAGGCATCGAGGACGGGCAGGAAGCTCTCCCCCGGAACGGTGAAGATCCGGTCACACCCCTGGATGCGAAGCTGATCGACGAGGATACGGCCGCCGCTACGAAGTGGAGCAGGTTCGCGCATCAATGGACAACGCCATGAGAGTGGCCGAAGTTCAAGCGGCCGAAGACGGAATGGAGAGGGAGCAAGGCGATGAACCCCAAGTTCACGGTGATGATCCATGTTTCGCGCGAGGTCCCGGAGGTGTTCGAAGCGGTCGCCGATCCGGAGCAGCTGTCGCGCTATTTCACCACTGGGGGCGCCCGCGGCCGGCTCGAGTCAGGCAAGACGGTCTCCTGGGACTTCCATGACTTTCCCGGAGCCTTCCCGGTGGAGGTCGACGATGTGGTCCCGAATGAGCGGATCATGTTCCGCTGGGCAGCCAATGAGGGCGGCGAGGACGCGGGTTATCAGACCACAGTGACCATGCGCTTCAAGCCGATCGGCGATGGCCGAACGCGCGTCGAGATCGAGGAGCACGGCTGGCCGGATACGGACGCCGGGCTCGAGGCGAGCTACGGCAATTGCATGGGCTGGTCGCAAATGCTTGCGGCGCTCAAGGCGTGGGTCGAGTACGGCATCAACCTGCGCGAGGGAGCCTACAAATGACCGGCCGCTTCGGAACCAAGCGCGGCTTGACAGCAACGCCTGATGCATGCGGATGGGTCTAATGACGAAGGAAGAACTGATCGACCGCCTCCGCTCGGAAGAGGCGTGGATCGCCGGAAAGCGGACCTGCATCGACTTTGGAGATTCTGGCCAGATTGTACTAGACGGCGTTGCCGAGACCGTCACTGGCGAGGATTGCGACAGCCCGGATACGCGGATTCGCGTCGGCTGGAACGACTGGCAAGGCATCGCCCGCGGCGAAGTCGATCCGGTCAGCGCCTATATGACTGGGCGTTTGAGGATCGAGGGCGAGATGGGGACGGCGATGCAGCTTGCCGCCCGATTGTCGGCGCATCGGAAAAGCTGATTACGCCCGACCAGCGTTGCGCCATCTGAGGTGGCCTCTTATGTCCGCAGGCTGGCACTTTAGTTGAGGTATGATGACCCGGTCGGATGATCGCGAACGCACCGCGAAGGTCGAGCTCGCCCTCGAGGAAGAAATGATGTTCCGCATCCTCGCCCGCCGGAACCGCCTGCTTGGCCATTGGGCGGCCGAGTTGATGGGCCTCACCCAGCCGGAAGCCGACGCCTATGCCAGCGAAGTCATCCGGGCGGACTTTGAGGATTCGGGCGACGAGGAGGTCATCCGAAAGCTGCTTGGCGATCTTACGGCAGCCGGAGCGGACGTCGATGAAGCCGCGATCCGCGAGGCACTGGAGCACAAGGCGGTGGATGCGCGCCGACAGATCATCGAAGCGAGCAACTGACATGCCGATGTCTGCCGAGGAAATCGAAACCCTGATCAAGTCGGCCATTCCCGACGCCGAAGTGACGATCCGCGACCTTGCCGGCGACGGCGATCATTATGCGGCGACCGTTGTTTCGCCAAGCTTCGCCGGATTGTCCCGAATCAAGCAACACCAGCGCGTCTATGCAGCGCTCGGCGGCCGTGTCGGCAACGAGTTGCATGCGCTGCAGCTGGTCACCAGCGCTCAAGGAGATTTGTAATGGATACGCAGCAGCGAATTGCCGAGCTGATCGGGACGAAGCCAATCGTGCTCTTCATGAAGGGGTCGGCCCTGTTCCCGCAATGCGGCTTCTCCAGCCGTGCCGTCGCCATTCTCGATCATCTTGGGGTCGAGTTCGAAGCGGTGGACGTGCTTCAGGACCCGGAGCTGCGCGATGGCGTGAAGCAGTACAGCCAATGGCCGACAATCCCGCAGCTCTACGTCGGCGGGGAATTCGTTGGCGGCTCGGACATCATGTACGAGATGTATGAAAGCGGCGAGCTGCAGCAGCTCATCGGGCAGTTGGCAACCAGCGATACCAGCACGCGTTGAGCGGCTCGCTATGAGCAGTAACGAAAAGGGACGGTGTTGCGGGACCAGACACCGCTTCACCGTCCCTTTTGTTTGGCGTGGAACCAAAGTGTGGACGCCATATAAGAAGCAAACGTCGTGCCAAGTTGAAAAAATCGCTGAAATTCGCCGCTCATTTGCGGCGCCGAAACCGATTTCGTCGGCCAGCTGTCAAAATATCCGACAGTTTTTCGAAGGTCGGCAGGGGCCCATGATCCGGGTGACCTGCTGATGACCAACTCTGTGGACATGGCTCATTCCGGTTCGAAGCTGATCTGCGATCTTACGCAAAGCTGGTCGGAAGTTGGGGGCGGGGTCGGTACTTACTTGCGGCACAAGCGCGAGCATATTCTGGCCGAAACACCCCACCGCCACCTGATGATCCTGCCTGGTCCGCATGATGAGACGATTGAAACGGAGCGGGCGGTCACAGTCCGGATTGCTTCACCGCGAGTTCCCGGAAGTCCGAACTATCGACTGATGCTGCGCAACCGGGCAGTCCGCGCCGTGCTGGAGCAGTTCCGGCCAGACCTGATCGAGTGTCAGGACGCCTATAATCTCCCGTGGGCGGCGGTTGCTCATCGCAAACGCTACCCGGACACTTTCCTCGTTGCCGGCTACTTCACCGATTTCCCAACGGTCTATGTCGAACGGCCGTTCGGTCGCTTCTTTGGCGCAATGGTGGGCTCTTCCTGTGCACGCCTCTGCTACCGCTACTGCGGTCATCTCTACCGCCAATTCGATGTGGTGTTCGGGCTCAGCGAGAATGGTGGAGTAGCTAAGCTCCGCTCACTCGGCGTTGAGGATGTTGCCGTCCTCCCGTTAGGCGTCGAGCTTGCCGACTTTCATCCGGAGCGCCGGGATGAGGAGCTGCGCCGCAGCATCGGCGCCACCCCCGATCAACCGGTGCTCATCTACGCGGGCCGGATCGACAAGGAGAAGCGTCCTGGGGTGGTGGTCGAGGCTTTCTCGCGGCTTCCGGCCGAACTCGGCGCGGTGCTGGTGCTCCTGGGCGACGGTCCGCTACGCGAACAGATTGCGGGGATCCACCCCAGGATCATGACGCCTGGCTTTGTTCGCGACCGAGCCGAGCTGGCGCGATGGCTGGCCAGCGCCGACATCTATGTTTCCGCAATGGCCGATGAGACGTTCGGCGTGTCGGTGATAGAAGCCCAAGCCTCCGGCCTTCCGGTCGTCGGGGTCAGTGCAGGGGCGATGCTCGACCGCGTCCGGCCAGACATTGGCCGGCTCGGCGCGGTGGGGGATGCTAGCGGCATGGCCACCAACCTGCTGTCGGTCTGGAACGAAGGTCCGCGCGAGATGGGGCGGCGCGCCCGCGCTCATGTCGAGCAGGAATTCAGCTGGAGCCACAGCATGGATGTCCTGTTCAGCACCATTTACCCCAACGCGTTCGCCAAGCGTGCGGCGGCGGTCGAGCGTCCCCTCGGACGAAAAGCCGGTGCTTCACTCGCAGGTGCTTGAGCGCGTTGAGCAAATCTCCTCCCTATGGTCTGCTCGAGCGCTTGGAAGCGGGCGTTTGCCGGCTGCTGGCGTCAAATCCGTCGGCATTCACCTACACTGGCACGCAGACCTACCTCGTCGGAGAGAAAGAGCTGGTCGTAATCGACCCGGGCCCCGACTTGCCGGAGCATCGTGAGGTACTGCTCCGCGCGATCGACGATCGTCCTGTGATAGCCATCTGCTGCACCCATACTCACCGGGATCATAGCCCTGGCAGCCGTGCGCTCGCCGCAGCAACGGGCGCGCCAATTATTGGCTGTGCTCCGCTGGTCCTTGATGAGAGCGGACCGCGCGGCGATAGCGGGTTCGATCGGGACTATGCGCCGGAACGTGTGCTTGGCGACGGTGACGCGCTAACCTTTGACGGGCATAAAATAGTCGCGGTCGCTACTCCCGGACACACCTCGAACCACCTTTGCTTCGCGCTGGAGGGCAGCGGGGCCTTGTTTAGCGGCGACCATGTGATGGGCTGGTCGACCACCGTCGTCATGCCTCCCGATGGGGACATGAGCGATTATATGGCAAGCCTCGACAAGCTCCGCCGGCGAAGCGACCGAATTTATTATCCCGCCCACGGCGCAGCGGTCACCAACCCGCAGCAACTGGTTCGTCACATGATGGGCCACCGACTGCAACGCGAGCGCCAGATCGTGCGTCTGATCAAGGACGAGCCGAGAACCATCCGAGAGATCGTCGCCGAGGCTTATCCGGGACTTGATCCGCGGCTGACGGCGGCCGCCGGAGGATCGGTGCTTGCACACCTCCTGGACCTTGAGCGGCGCGGCCTCGTTGTGGCTGAGCAAGACAAATGGACCGTGCTCTAATGACTCGCCCCTTAGCCATCGCGGCAATCGTGGTCGCATTGATTCTCGGATTTCTCGTCGGGGGAGCTGCGGACCTTGCCCGACGCCTGTTCGGCGGTCCTGACCCGGAAAGCGTCGTCGACAGCAGCCTGCAATCGATGCGGGCGCAGAACCGGCTGGTGCCGTTTGTCGCCCGCTTTGTGGCGGTCACCAGCTCACGGCAGGACCGGTTCGGCTTCTCGGCCGAGCGCACTCTCATCCTGCCGGGCACAGTGCGCTACGAGATCGATCTGTCCAAGCTTGAGCGGGACGATCTCAACTGGGACTCGTCTTCCAAGACCCTGGCCGTGCAATTGCCGGAGGTCGAGATCGCGGGACCCGAAGTCGATCTGCGTGCGGCGAGGGAATATGGCTCGGGCGGTGTCCTGACGGCACTGACTGATGCGGAGCAGCGGCTCGATTCTGCGAATAGAGGGTTGGCCGTCGTCGATCTGCGCAAGCAGGCAGCAGCTCCAACCCCGCTGCGGCTGGCGCGCGAAGCCGCGCGTGCGGCGGTTGAGCGCAGTTTCGCGATGCCGCTCCAGGCGGCGGGCATCGAAGGCGCAAAGGTCGTCGCCCGCTTCCCGGGAGAAGCTGCCGACGATCCTTCCTATCTGGATCAGTCGCGTCCATATAATGAAGTGCTGGACGAGGCTCGTGCCCGGCGCCAGTCCGGAGGATGATTTGACCGCTCAACCGACCATTCTGAAAGGCGTGGACCTGCTTGCCGAGATCGACCGGCTGAAGCGGGAACGCAATGCCGTGATCCTGGCGCATTATTATCAAAAGCCGGAGATTCAGGATCTGGCGGATTTCGTCGGCGACAGCCTCGATTTGTCGCGTAAGGCTGCCGCTACCGACGCGGACGTCATCGCCTTTTGCGGCGTGCGCTTCATGGCAGAAACGGCGAAAATCCTGTCACCGCAAAAGACTGTGATCCTGCCCGACATGGATGCCGGGTGCAGCCTCGAAGACAGCTGTCCGCCCGATCAGTTTCGAAAGTTCCGCGAGGCGCATCCGGATCATATTGCGCTGACCTACATCAACTGCTCGGCGGAGGTGAAGGCGCTGAGCGACATCATCGTCACGAGCAGTAGCGCCGACACCATTCTCAAGCAGATCCCCAAGGAACAGAAGATCATCTTTGGTCCAGACCGGCACCTGGGGGGCTATCTCGCTCGTAAGACGGGTCGTGACATGCTGCTTTGGCCGGGCATCTGCATCGTGCATCAGGCATTCAGCGAGGGCGAACTGCTGAAGCTGAAAGCGGAACACCCCAACGCTCCGGTTGCAGCGCATCCCGAATGCCCGCCGCATATCATCGACCATGCCGACCATGTGGGGTCAACCAAGTCGATCCTCGATTTTGCGCTGAGCTCTCCGGCAGAGACGATCCTGGTCGCGACCGAGCCGCACATCATCCACCAAATGGAGAAAGCCGCCCCCGACAAGCAGTTCATTGGCGTTCCCGGCGGAGACGGCAACTGTAACTGCAACATGTGCCCGTACATGGCGCTCAACACGCTCGAGAAGCTGTACGTGTCGCTCCGTGACCTGCAACCGCGGATCGAGCTCGCACCCGATCTGATGGATGCAGCGCGCAAGCCGCTCGAGCGGATGCTGGAGATGGCCGGAGGCACAGTCGGGCAGGGCGATGTCGGCATTCCGAGGGTCAGCGGCGACTAAGTCGCCTCAGGCGGCCTTTCGGGCGAGTTCCAGCACTTTGTCTTCAGTCGGCCGGGTCCGCCATTGGCCCCGCCCGCGGCTGCTCTTGCGGGTCAGGATCGCAAGTACGGTCAGGCTGCCATGGAAGAATAATCCCGCAAGCAGGATGAATTCCCCTCGGATGGGTCCGACCGACGCTCGCGAGGCAAACTCGGCAATGGTGTGGACCGGCGTTGGATGGATGAACAGCTTGCCGAGATAGGCCGACACCTGGATCGCGAAAATCCAGGCATAATTCTTCCGCAACCGGCGCCCAAGCGCGTCGAAATAGGCAATGTGCAGTCGTGGCCGGCAATAGTCGACGTAGAGCGTCTCGTTCCATCCGTTCGACGTATCGACGCCGCGCCCGAGCAGGATCGGTCCGAAGAACTGCGTCTCGAGAATATGCGCTCTGATCCTCCAGAAATCGAAGAAGCAGTAGCGCCTTGCTTCAATCCCGAGGAACACCGCGACCAGCAAGCCGACCAGCAGCAGCGGTAGTGGTGTTGCCTCAACGCTGCTGTAGGTAATGGAGAGTGCAAGGCCGGTCGACACGACGGCCCAATTGGTGGTTGCATCGAGCCGGCTTCGCCAGACTGTGCTGCGGTAAAGCTCGCCGCGATAAAGGTGGGATAAGGCCGTGATTTCCGCCGCTCCCATCGGAAGCCGCGCAACAGAGCTCGGGCTTTCGCGCATCCGTCTCTCCACTCTGCCGGTCGAACGCCGGATTGTTGGCAGAGTGACACGAAATCCCGCATTTCGCGAGTGGTGAGACGAGCTCAGCGTTCGATGATTGCTCCGGCCGGGTGATGGCGGTCGAGATGACGCTTGATGATGCGCAGATTGCGGGTGTTAGAGCGGAAGAACAGATCAGGGATTGCTCCAACCCAGGGGATCATGCCGAGCAGCCAATCCACCCCAATGTTTCCGCCCATTTTGGCGATGGCCCATTTGGACATGCCGAGGTTTCTCGCTTCCCAGGCGAGGTAGGTTCCGATCGCCGCGCCGACTGAAGTTCCAACGAAGGGAACGAGGTCGAGCAGCACGTCGAGTCCGATCGGACGATTGACGCCCGGGATCACGACCAACCGCTCCATCACCTGTTCCAGGGCCTCGACCCTCCGGCGGATGGCAGCGGCATCCTCCCAGCGGGGTTCACTGATGCGTTTCATTCACCGCTCCCTGCTTTCGAGGTCCCACAACGGATGTTGAGCCTGTGCATTGACCTGAAATCCCTGGAGACGTCGCGAAACAAGCGACCATCGGATCGGTGCTGCAAGCGGGATGAAGAGTTGCTGATCCTCCATCATTCTGCTCGCTTCCCCCAATAGGGCACGGCGCTGCGCAATAATGGGTGCCGCGCGAGCACCTGCTAACAGCTCGTCGGCTTCCTGGGAGCAGATTGGAGCTTCCGCGCACCGAAAGCGGCGCAGGAACCATGCTGGGGAAAGTGACGGCGCGACCCGGTCGAGCAAGGCCAGGTCGGCCTGCTCGCCCTGATCGGCGGGCATGACCTGAATTCCGAGCCGTCCCAATCCTGGGTCAATCGGCGGAGGATTAGCTTGCCGCCAGGTCCGGGCGGCAGTGCAACACGCAATGTTGGCCGTTCTTCGTCCCCGAACACCTCGTCTGCAAGTGCGACAATGGCGGGTAGCCGTTCAGCCAGGGGAGTAGCGGTCCACGCCGGGGTAACAGGCGCGGGGAGCCCGCTGAGTCCAGGCTGCAGCAATGTCGCTCTTGGCGCCAAGCCCGGGACCCTGAGAGCCGTAACGAGGGCATCGCGATCGATCGACTGCGTGAGTAGCTGGCGAACTTCGAGCGAAGCGATCGGGCCGTCTTTTCTCGCCGGGACGAGGCCGAATAAACCGATCGCTGGATCGAAGCGGAGGCTGTTCCTTGGCAGTCGCCGAGCTTGCGCAATCGGAAGATCATCGGCCGTTCCGCCCACGACAAGCTCCAGCTTGCCTGCCACGAAGTCACGAACCGCCGGCTCGGCTGCCTCACCCCGTAAGCTCACCAATTGCTTTTGGCGTTCGCCGGTGCGCGGATCGGTTACGCGACGGTTGAGCTGCCACCGCTCCTCTTCTGCTTCAACTTCGAATGGCCCAGTGCCGCTGCCATCGCGCATCAACCCGAGTTCCGGTTGGGCGAGCAGCTGGAGTAGCTCAGGGCGAGGCGCTTTGAGCCGGATTTCGACCACGCGCTCGGTCATGGGCACGATTTCATCGATCGCGCCGAACGCGTCCTTGAGCTCGTTGTTGCTCGCGCGGCCGATCTGCCGCCGCAGCATCCGGGCGACATCCCGCGCCGTGATCCGGCGGCCGTCTGGCCATTCGCCCTGTTCGAGCCGAAAGATATAGCTGACGCCATCATCGCTAACATTCCAGCGCTCGGCGAGGCCCGGCACGATCTCACCCTGTCCGTCGAGCATCACCAGACCGCGAGCGACGTTTGCCAGCAACACCCGATCGCCAACCGACAACGCTCCGGTGAAGGGATCAACAAGTTTCGGCTTGGCGCCGATGACGGCAACCTCAGTGGCATCGACAGCTGGGTCGCTGCACCCGCACATCAGGACAGTCGCAACCAGTGGTGCAAGAAGCAGGACCGTGCGCATCGCCGTTGCTTAGAGGCGATCCCGAACGGAGGGAATCCCTCGTCGAACAGAATCGATCTGTTCTAGCCAACCCCAGGCAAGTGCCTTATCAGTTTCACGCAGCGGGGGCCGATCGGGTCGGCGGGATCACTGAATGGCGGATACAGACCGGGTCTGGCAGCGGGACGGATCCAATATCGAAGATCTTCCTGACCCGTTCATTCAAGATTCCCCTTGCGAACCTGAACCGCCGTCACGGCCTTCCCGTCGCTGGTGGCGATGGGGCTTCAACGCGATTTCGCTACTGATCCTCGCCACGGTGTTGTGGCTGGTCGTTACTGCGCCCTTGTCCCGGTCACTCGAACCGCTCCCAGTTCCGGCGACCTTGTTCGTCTCGGCAGAGGGAAAGCCGATTGCGAGACGCGGAGCGGTCAAGGAAGAGCCTGTCGTCATCGCAGAACTTGAGCCGCAGACGTCTCAGGCTTTCGTTGCGATCGAGGATCGGCGCTTCTACCGACACTGGGGGATCGATCCACGGTCGATCGGTCGGGCAATGGTCGCCAATTTCCGAGCCGGCGGCGTGCGTCAGGGCGGCAGCACCATTACCCAGCAGCTCGCCAAGACCAGCTTTTTGTCTTCGGACCGCAGCTTCAGGCGCAAGGCGCAGGAGGTAATCATCGCCTTCTGGCTCGAGGCTTGGCTAAGCAAGGACGATATCCTCGCCCGCTACCTGTCGAGCGTTTACTTTGGCGATGGAGTTTATGGGCTTCGAGCTGCCGCCCGGCATTATTTCGGGCGCGAACCCGAGAAGCTGTCGCTTGCTCAATCGGCGATGCTCGCGGGGATGGTCCAGGCGCCATCCCGGCTTGCTCCGACCCGCAACCTCGCCGGTGCGCAGAAACGCAGCCGGCTGGTGCTCAAGGCGATGGCGGATATCGGGTTCATCACCGCAAGTCGCGCGGTCGCAACTCGTCCAGCAACGCCCCTTCGCAATGTCGAGCGTATTCCCGCCGGCACCTATTTCGCCGACTGGATTGCTCCCAGGGCGACCGCAGACCTCGATGGGGAATTTGGCGAGGTGAGGGTGCCGACCACGCTCGATGCGGACCTTCAGCGTGTTGCAGTCCGCGCCGTCAGTCGCGCTACCATCGGCGGAGCTCAAGCCGCATTGGTCGCGATGCGCCCTGATGGCCGAGTCGTGGCGATGGTCGGTGGGAAAAGCTACAAGGTCAGCCCGTTCAACCGGGCGACCCAGGCCCGGCGGCAGCCCGGATCGGCGTTCAAATTGTTCGTCTACCTCGCAGCGCTTCGCGCCGGCTACACACCGGAGAGCCTGATCGAAGACAAGCCGATCCTCATCGACGGGTGGAGTCCGGCAAACAGCGATGGCGTCTATCGGGGGACGATCACGCTGCGCGAGGCCTTCGCTCGATCGAGTAATGCCGCAGCGGTGCGCCTCGCCGAGCGGGTCGGCCGCAACAATGTCATTCGCGCGGCTCGAGACTTGGGCATCAGCGCGCCGCTGCCCAACTCGCCAAGCGTCTCGTTAGGGACGGCGGGGATGAGTCTGATCGAGATGACTGCCGCCTATGCCGCAGTGGCTGGCGGAACTTACCCGGTCAGGGCCTACGGTTTGCCACCAAGGGAGGGTCGGGAGAGTTTCGGTAATCTTCTCGGGCGTGGCGCGAGGCTCGACGAGGATCGGGATCGGCTGCCATTGCTCGACCTGCTTTGGTCGGCTGCCAATGAAGGCACGGGCCGCCGCGCGTCGCTGCGCGTGCCGACCTTCGGCAAGACGGGAACATCGCAAGGGAACCGCGATGCCCTGTTCATCGGCTTCGCCGGCAATCTGGTGGTCGGGGTCTGGGTCGGCCGGGATGATGACCAGTCGCTTGGACGGATCACCGGTGGCACTGCTCCGGCGCAGATCTGGAGAAACTTCATGAGTTCTGCCCTGAGCATCGACGGTACGACGAGCAAGTCCTTGCCTGACGGCTACCGTCCGCCAACACGCCAGCGCCGGGACACGAGCCCAATTCCTCCTGGATGGCGTATTCCGCCGGAGTGGGTTGAGCCGGAGGAGGAAATACGACAAATCATCAACCAGGTGGAAGATTTTCTCGATCGTCTTTGACCTGCTGAGTGCTCCTTTGCAGAAAAAAGATAGTTAATCTTTAGCAACCTCTCGGCTTAAGACATTTTCAACTGGTCACGGTCTATTCCGGCTTCATCCGGAGCCAAGAAGGCCTCGGTCGGGGAAGTGGATCCCCATCATTTGTGGACCAGGAGACCAGACATGGCGAAGTTTCTTAAGATGCTGAAGGACGACAGCGGCGCGACTGCCATCGAGTATGGCCTGATTGCTGCGCTGATTGCGGTTGCTGCGATTGCCGCGATGGGTCAGGTCGGCACCAAGCTCAACTCGAGCTTCAACAACGTTTCCAGCAAGCTCTAAGCTTCATCGGAATGTTGATTATGACGGCGGCGTCGAAAGGCGCCGCCGTTTTTATTGCTGAATTCATTCTGTTTTCAGTGAGAATATTAGAACTTTGTAAATTAGTTCCTGAGATTCTTTGTTGCGCACGAACCTTCGGATCAGAGCGTGTGTGGGTGTGGAACAGGTTCGGAGCTGAGGAGACCAGACATGGCGAAGTTTCTTAAGATGCTGAAGGATGACGGCGGCGCGACTGCCATTGAGTATGGCCTGATCGCTGCGCTGATCGCTGTTGCGGCAATTGCCGCGATGGGCGAAGTGGGCACCAAGCTCAACTCGACCTTCAATAACGCGTCGAGCAAGCTCTAAGCTAGGACGCAAACAAGGGGACGGTGGTGCCGCTCGGTGCCGCCGTCCTTCTGCATGTCAACCGCTGCGGCTCAGAATCTCGTTGTAAAGCGCGAGATATTCGTCGGCCATTCGGTCGACCGTGAATCGCTCGGCGACTGCCTGCCGGCAGTGCCTTCGATCGATTTCCTCAACACGGTGAATTGCTTCGACCGCTTCTTCGACGCTGTCGACCAGGAATCCGGTCCGCCCATGCTCGATCAGCTCAAGCATTGATCCTCGCCGATTGGCGATGACGGGAGTTCCGCATGCCATTGCTTCGATCACCGAAAGGCCGAATGGCTCATCGAAGTTGATCAAGTGAAGCATGGCGCGGGCATCGCCCAGCGCGCAAACCCTCTCATCCCCACCAACGATTCCGCGGTATTGGACTTGGTGGCCGTCAATCGCTGGCTCCACTTGGGTCCGAAAATAGGCTTCATCCTGGACCAAGCCAGCCATAATCAGCCGCCGACCGGACAGTTGCGCGGCCTTGATAGCTTCCGCGGCGCCTTTGTCGGGATGCATCCGTCCGAAAAAAAGCAAGTCGTCGCTTCCGCCGGGTTCGAACGGGAACTCGTCTAGTCGAATGCCGTGGTGGATCGTTGCGGCGTAGCTCAGGTCGGGGTGTCGATCGGAATTGCTGATCGAGACATAGGCAACCCGGTCGTTGTACCGCTGATAGGCCGGTACAATGCGGGCCGAAGAAAAGCCGTGAATCGTTGTGACCACCGGCGTGTCCACCAGGCGCGAAAAGACGAGGGGGACGAAATCCGCCTGATTGTGGATGATGTCGAAGTCGCC
Source organism: uncultured Sphingomonas sp. (assembly GCA_965653215.1). Classification (GTDB taxonomy): domain Bacteria; phylum Pseudomonadota; class Alphaproteobacteria; order Sphingomonadales; family Sphingomonadaceae; genus Sphingomicrobium. The sequence continues at coordinate 15,199 of CBFGZJ010000011.1, forward strand.
CGCGCGCTCAAACAGATGCGCGATATGGAGGGCCTCCCAGACCTTGGGTTCGAGCGATGGATCTTCCGAATACCCCGCCGGAGAAACCCCATCCAGGCAGCCGGAAGTGAGTGAGTCGAGCGTCGCGAATAGGGTGACCTCGACTCCGCGCTCGATCAGCGCTTCCGTCAGCAAACTCGTGGCCAGCTCCCAAGGGCCGTAGGCCCGGGGCGGGGTTCGCCACGAGATTGAGCTCAGCATTGCGACCTTCACGATGGAGCTGCTTCGAGGCTCAGGATCAGCCCTTCGTTCGGCCGCAGCATTCCGCTGAACGGTTGCTTCGTAAGCGTCGAGTCGACCAGCTCCGCGACTTGCGTTCCCGGCGGGAGTGAGATGGACCGGGTACTCTCGCCCAGATTCAGGGCGATCAGGAGCCTCGTCTCGCCGTACCGCCGCTCGTAGGCGAGCACATCCTCTTCGGAAGGAACACCAGCGTAGTCGCCGATCGCCAGCGCAGGGTTCGATTGCCTAAGCGCCAACAACCGCCGATAGAGCGACAACATGGAGCTGGAGTCTTCGTCCTGCGCGGCGGCATTTCGGCTGGGCCAGTCGTCATTGAGGGGAAGCCAAGGCTCATTCGCGCTAAATCCCGCGTTCGGGGAGACGTCCCAAGGCATCGGGGTCCGGCTCCAGTCGCGGCCAAGGCCGAGGCCCGGCTCGCGCAGCTCGCGTGGGTCACGCAGCTGATGCGATTCGATGGTGACCTTCCCAATCCCAAGCTCATCGCCCTGGTACAGCGTGGGCGTGCCACGCAAGGTCAGCAGCAGCATCGCAGCCACGCGCGCCTGGGCTTCTCCCAGCTTCCCGGCAATGCGCGGCTCGTCATGGCTGCCCATCACCCAGTTCGGCCAGGCCCCCGGCGGAAGTGCGGCCTCATAGGCCGCGATCATGGGCGCGAGCACCTCGGCATTCCATGGAGCGGCCATCAGCTGGAAATTGAACGGCAGGTGCACTCCGGGGGCATCGGAGTTCCCATAGTATAGCATCAGCTGATCCAAGGGCAGAAAGATCTCCCCGACCAGGAGCCGCTCGCCATAGCCATCCGCGAGGGCCCTGAACGACTGGCAAATCTCGTGCACTTCGGGCTGGTTGGTCGAGTGGTGCTGAAGCACCATGAACTTCTCGCCCATGGTGGGATGGTATTCGGGATTGAGCGGATTGTCCGGCAGGCCTTCTGCTTTGACCATGTGCCAGAGCACATCAATGCGGAAGCCGTCGACGCCCCGGTCGAGCCAAAATCGGAGAACGTCGGTCATCGCCCCCCGGACTTCCGGATTGCGCCAGTTGAGGTCCGGCTGCTCCTTCAGGAAGGCGTGCAGATAATATTGACCGGTGTGCGCATCATACTCCCATGACGACCCGCCGAAGTCGCTCATCCAATTATTGGGCGGGCCGCCATCCGGGGCGGGATCGCGCCAGATGTACCAATCACGCCTTGGAGTGTCGCGCGACGAACGGCTTTCAAGAAACCAGGGATGTTGATCGGAACTGTGGTTGGGCACGAAGTCCAGCAGCAGCTTCAGACCTCTTGAATGGACCGCCGCAAGCAGCTGATCGAATGCCGCCAAGTCACCGAACAGCGGTTCGACGTTACAATAATCCGCAACATCATAGCCGAAGTCGGCCATGGGCGAGGGGAAGATCGGCGACAGCCAGATCGCGTCGACGCCCAGCGCTTTGACGTAATCGA
>CBFGZJ010000012.1:0-16917 GCA_965653215.1 uncultured Sphingomonas sp.
TCCAGCGACCGACACGGTGGTGGCGAAGCCTGCCGGATAGAGCTGGTCCGCGGTCGGAAGCCACAACAGGTCACACCCCGCAGCATCGAGCATCACCGAGTCGTCCTGCTCCTGTCGCGGGTAGCGGCCGAAATCCTCGTTCGCGCCGAATTGCAGCGGATTGACGAAGATGGATGCGACCACCAAGTCCGCCTCCAGCTTTGCGCGCTCGACCAGGGAGATATGACCGGCATGAAGCGCTCCCATCGTCGGCACCAGGCCGATGGTCCTGCCGTTCGCCCGCAATGTCGTTATCGCCGGCGCCAAGTCGTTCAACTCACGGATGATTTGCACCGATGACGCCCCTTCGATACATCTGTGATCGAGGCCGCTCATGGGTGGGCGGCGGGGCATTGTCAAAGGGGGCCGCCGCCATGGCGAATCCGCATTTCATCGTCTTCGCGAACGAGAAGGGCGGCACGGGCAAGTCGACCACCGCCGTGCATACCGCGGTTGCGCTGGCCGCGTCCGGGCATCGCGTCGGAGCGCTCGATCTCGACAGCCGGCAGCGGACGACCGGCCGCTATCTGGAAAATCGCGCGGCAACCATCCGCCGGCTTCAGACCGACCTGCCCCAGCCAGTGTTCGAAGTGCTTGAGGAGCAGTCGAGCGAAGCCTTGGACGCGGCGATCGGGCGGCTCTCCGAACAATCGGACGTCATCATCATCGATACGCCGGGGCGCGACGATCCGGTCGCAAGGGCGGCGATCCTCAAGGCGGACACGCTGGTCACGCCGATGAACGACAGCTTCGTCGATCTCGACCTGATCGGTCAGGTTCATCCCGACAGCTTCAAGATCACCCGCCCCAGCTTCTACGCGGAGCTGATCTGGAACAGCCGCACCCAGCGGGCAAAGGCGACTGGCAGCAGCGTCGATTGGGTGGTCCTCCGCAACCGGCTTCAACATATCGAATCGCACAATCTGCGGCGGGTCGGCGCGGCTCTCGATGAGCTTGCGCGCCGGGTCGGCTTCCGCGTCATCCCCGGCCTGGGCGAGCGCGTGATCTACCGCGAATTGTTCCCAAAGGGCCTGACCCTGCTCGACCTCAAGCAGATTGGCGACGCCAGCATCGCGCATGTCACGGCGCGGCAAGAATTGCGCGAAATGATCGCTGGCCTTGGCATCCCAGAAGCGAAAGACACGTTAAGCGACCATGACTACCAACCTATCGCCGCAGCCGGCTGAGACCGCGACCGTTACCCGTCACCAGTTCAACCCGACTATCCTGCGCGAATATGACGTGCGCGGGATCGTCGACGACACGCTCAATGATGCCGATGCCTATGCGCTTGGCCGCAGCTTTGCCGCGCTCGCGGTGGGGGAAGGCGCAAAGTCCGTTGCCGTCTGCCGCGATGGCCGGCTGCACTCCCCGCGTCTCGCGGCGGCCCTGATCGAGGGGCTGACCGCCGGCGGTCTCGACGTCGTGCGGATCGGCGTCGGTTCGTCGCCCCTGCTCTACTTCGCGGCGGCGACGCTCGATGTCGACGGCGGCATTCAGGTCACCGGCAGCCACAATCCGGCCAACTATAATGGCTTCAAGATGCTGCTTCGCGGCCGCTCGGTGTTTGGCGCGGAGATCCAGGATCTCGGCCGCCGTGCCGCCGCCGGGGAATGGAGCAGCGGACGCGGGCAAGTCAGCGATGTCGACCTCGTCGACGCCTATGTTGACCGGCTGGTCCAGGACTTCGACGGGAAGGCGTACCGGATCGCGTGGGATGCCGGCAACGGCGCAGCAGGACCGATCCTTGAAAAGCTGATCGCCCGGCTGCCCGGCGAGCATTTCGCGATCTACACCGATATCGACGGCAACTTCCCCAACCACCACCCCGATCCGACCGTCGAAAAGAATCTTGCCGATCTGAAACAGTTGATCGAAGACAATGATTGCGACTTTGGATTTGCCTTCGACGGCGACGCCGATCGCATCGGCGCGGTCGACAGCCAGGGGCGCGTGATCTGGGGCGACCAGATCGTCGCGATCCTGGCCGAGCCGGTGCTGAAGGAGCTACCCGGCGCGACCATCATAGCGGACGTCAAGGCCAGCCAAAACCTGTTCGACCGGATTGCCGAGCTCGGCGGCAAGCCGCTGATGTGGAACACCGGCCATAGCCTGATCAAGGCGAAGATGAAGGAAACCGGCGCCCCGCTCGCCGGGGAGATGAGCGGCCACATCTTCTTCAAGCATCAATGGTACGGGTTTGACGACGCGCTTTACGCGGCGGTGCGGCTGATCCGCGCGGTCAGCGCCAGCGGCAAGTCACTGACCGAGATCAAGAGCGCGATGCCGCCGACCCTCGCCACTCCGGAGCTTCGTTTCCAGGTCGACGAGAGCCGCAAGTTCGCGGTGATCGACGAGGTGCTTGGGCGGCTGCGGACCGGAGGCGCGGAGGTCAACGCCACCGATGGAGCGCGGGTCAAGACGCCCGACGGGTGGTGGCTGCTGCGTGCATCGAACACGCAGGATGTGCTGGTCGCCCGCGCCGAGGCGAAGTCGCAGGATGGTCTCGACCGGCTGATGGCGGCGATCAATGATCAGCTCGCCCAATCGGGCGTGGAGCCGGTCGAAGCCGAGCATTAGAGACCTCTCCGGCGTCACTGCGAGCGGAGCAAAGCAATCCCGCTAGATCGCCACGCGGCTGCGCCGCTCGCGACGACCTTACGTCCGCTTTCGACCCATTGCGGACATTAGCGGCAATGGGTCGAAAGGCGGGGGCGCGACGACATCAGTCGTCCGGTCGCAATCTCATAACCGGCCTCACGCCGCCGGAGGACGAACATGAACTCGCGGTCTTCTCGCATGTAGGCATGAGCTAAATACCTGACGGGGAGACTGGGCGGGAGGGATGCTCCTCTAACTGCCTTCCGAACGTGAAGAGTGGCTGTAATCCAACCGCGCCAGAGCAGGTCAGTCTCATCAACCAGCGGCTGGTAAGCGCCGTTCTCAACGGTGCCGATGACCACGCTATCCGTGCAACCAAACTCTAGAAACCTGTCTTCACCGCTTGGCGCTTGCCCCGTCACACACGCTGTGGCGAGAAGCGCCAGAAGTATAGCAAGGGCCAGATGGCGCATGTCGCCACCGTATCGGCCTTAATGTCCGCTTTCCACCCAAAGCAGACATAACGGTTTCGGGCAGACGACGCACTTCCCGCTTCCATTGTAGGAATTGCTCTGCTCAGTCTGCTGTGGCTCTTTGAAAGTTCGAACGGCTAGCGCTGACCACCGGTGGTCGTGGTGAGTGCGAATATTGTGAACATTCGAGACTGGATGCGAAGGTCGTTGCGAGCGGAGCGAAGCAATCCACCGGGGTTCTGGATTGCCGCGTCGCTAACGTCCGCGCTCTCGCTTTCGGATATCTCCATGCCGTCGCAATGCACTGACATTGCGCGCCTTCCGCGGAGGTCACGGCACGGATGGAGCGCGCTCCTGCTCGCCTCCCTAATTGCCTGTAGCGCGGAGGATCGCCCGGCGGACGTCATTCGCCGGCACCGCTTGTTGATACCGGAATAGACACAGCTCTGGAGAGCCGTCCCTGCCAAAAATCGGAGCGCGCTCAGCAATCGCGAACGTGGCGGCGGAGAACCCCGAATTGGTCAGCCAGCGCTGACAATCGACCGGGCTCATGAACAGGAGATAGGGCGCGTCCCCGTCCAGGCCAGGCAGCTCGTCAGTGGTCTCGACCAGTGCCAGATAGTGCCGCGTGTTTCCGTCAGTCTCGATCTTGCCGCCGTATCGCTCCAGCCACTCGCCTGCGGGCTGCTCGATCCTCCACAGCCGCATTTGCGTCATCTGCATCGGGGCCACGACCAGCACTGCGGCGGCCCAGATGCCGTAGGCAATCACCCGGCGGCCGCGCTGATGAAGCGACCAGCTCAGCAGAGCCAAAGCCAGGGTGGATATCGCCAGCGGGATCAGCATGATCCGCGGCTTGGGGTCGAGCGCGAGCGCGTAGATCAAGACCGCGATGTAGGACAGGGCGACCAGCCAGCCCACAAGCGCCTGACGCCGAACCTCCGTCGCGACGACCTTCCACGAGAGCAGGATCAGGATCGGGACGAGCGGAAGAGAAAGGCCGGCAGTGATGTTCACGAGCAGATTGACCAGCCCGTCAACTGACCAGTGGACGTAAACGCCGGGCTGCTTGCGCCAGTTGGCGATCGTCTCCGCGTTGAAGAACGGCGGATCGCCATTCGAGACGCCGCCGACCAGCTCTGAGGAATGGAGTTGGGTATGACTCAGCGCCAACTCGCGCCGCCACAACGGATCGCCGGTCACGAGGGTGAACAGCAACAACTCGACCAGCAACGGTGCAGCAAATCCGATGATGGCCCAGGCAAGTTCCGGGAAGCGAGGGCGTGATCGCACCATCACATAAGCGAAGGCCAGAACTGCGGCGATCGCAGCGGTTTCGCGCACCTGGAACGCCAGTGAAAACGCGAGTCCTGCAGCAATTGCCCACCCGACATGGCGGTCCGATTGCCAGCGCAGAACGCTCAGGAAGCCGGCAAAGACCAGTGCGGCTTCGGTCGATTCAACGCTTGGCTGCGTCAGCTGAAAGGTAAACGCTGGAATCGTCAGGAACAGCAGTGATGCGATCCAGCCGACTGGCCGGCCGAACAGTCGGTTGCCGATCAATGCCAGCAAGACGACTGCTGAGCCGCTTGCCACCAGCGGTGCGATCGACACTGTCAGTCGAGATTCGCCGAATAAAGCCGTCATCGCGGCGATTGGCGCGACAACAGGCCAGCGGGCTTGCCAATGATCGTGCGGCAGGCACGGTCCGAACTCGCGCCAGCAACGCGCGGCGTTCAGATAGTGCCAGTCATCCCCACCGCCCCCGATGAAACCCCCTGGGTTCAGCAGCAGCACGAAGATGAACGCGGCAATGAGACCAATCCACCACGGCCAGTCGCCGCGGTCGGCGGCCAGGTAGCCCTTCTCTCCCACTGCGCCCCCAGGCCCTCTTCACCCCACTCCACCTTGAATCGGATCGGCGGCGGCGTCCAGTCACTCCTCCTCATCCTCGCGGCCGACCAGGTTGAGTTCGCGCGCCTTGATCTGGTGCATCTGGCACCAGTGCATCAACGCTTCCTCGCGCCCGTGGGTGATCCACACCTCCTTCGGCGCGACCTCGCGGATGGTCGTGGTCAATTCGTCCCAGTCGGCATGGTCGGAGATCACCAGGGGCAGCTCGACATTGCGTTGGCGGGCGCGCTGGCGGATCCGCATCCACCCGGATGCCATGGCTGTGACCGGATCGGGCAGCCGCCGCGACCAGCGGTCGTTGAGCGCTCCGGGAGGGCAGAGGATGATCTTGCCCTTGAGCTCGTCCTTGGCCACTCCCGTGGCCGGCCGGAGGTCGCCGAGCGCGACGCCAAGCTCCTCATAGAGCCGGCACAGCCGCTCCATCGCGCCATGATAATAGATCGGATCGTGATGGCCGCGACAGCGCAGCTCCACCACCAGCCGCTGCGCCTTGCCGAGTGCATAGGCACCGACCAGCACACAGCGGTCGGGATTGTCGTGCAGGCGGGCGAGCAGCCGGTCGACCTCGCTGCCGGTGTCCGGATGATGGAAGACCGGCAATCCGAACGTTGCCTCCGTGACGAAGATGTCGCAGGGGACGACCACGAAGGGCGCGCAGGTCGGGTCCGGCCGCCGCTTGTAGTCGCCCGACACGACCACGCGTTCGCCGGCATGGTCGAGCACCAACTGCGCCGACCCCAGCACATGGCCGGCCGGAACCGCGCTGATTTCCACCCCGCCAATGCGCACGGTTTCCCCATAGGCGAGCGGCCTTCCCGGCTGTTCGCCGTAACGGACAGCCATGATCGCCAGCGTCTCGGCGGTCGCCCACACTTCGCCGTGGCCGCCGCGAGCGTGATCGCCGTGACCATGGGTGATCAGCGCCCGCGGCACGGGGCGCGCGGGATCAATCCATGCATCCGCGGGGCGCACATAAATGCCTTCGGGAAAAGGCTCGATCCAGGAACCCAGACGGGGCATCGCGCCGTTATAGTGTGCAAAACCCGGAACCGGTTCCGCGCGAGGAAAGGATTTATTCATGGATGAGAGCCTGTGCGGCGTGATGACCATCGTTGGCCCGCTGCTGTTGCTGGCGGTGCTGATCTGGGCCTTCCTCCGCAACCGGCGCGACACGCGTCCATCGGACAAGGAGCGAACGGAGCAGGCAACCCGTGATCTCTACGAGACCGAGGAACGGCGGCATCGCGAGGGGACTGACGGCCTCTGAGCTCTCTTCCGCAACCGGTCGAGAATTGGTTCGCGGCTCGCGGCTGGCAGCCGCGCCGACATCAAATGGCGATGCTCGACGCAGCCCGCGCCGGTCGCAGCGCGCTACTGGTCGCTGCCACCGGAGCAGGCAAGACCCTGGCCGGCTTCCTGCCGACGATCTGCGACCTGATCGAGTCTGATCACCCCTCCCCTTCAGGGGAGGGGTTGGGCTGGGGCGGTGCCCGTTCCGCAGCGCCCGATGACAAAGCCCCACCCCCAGCCCCTCCCCTGAAGGGGAGGGGAGAAGTTGGCCTCCACACCCTCTACGTTTCACCGCTGAAGGCGCTCGCGGTCGATGTTCAGCGTAACCTGCTGACGCCGATCAGCGACATGGACCTGCCGATCAGGGTCGAGACGCGCACCGGAGATACGCCGTCGGACCGCAAGGCGCGGCAGCGTTCACGGCCTCCACACATTCTGCTCACCACGCCGGAGTCGCTCAGCCTGCTGCTCAGTTATCCGGACAGCGCCTCACTGTTCGCCAGCCTCAAGACGATCGTGATCGACGAGTTGCATGCGTTCGCCAAGGAGAAGCGCGGCGACCTGCTCGCGCTGGCGATGGCCCGGCTGCAACGGCTTTCTCCAGAGCTACGACGAGTCGGCTTGTCGGCGACCATTTCCGATCCACTAGCCTACCGCCGCTGGCTGTCCCCCTCAGCCAGCCCGGCTGAGGTTGAACTCGTCGAGGGGGACCTGGGGGCCGAGCCCGATCTGTCGATCCTGATTCCGGAAGGGCGCGTGCCGTGGGCGGGACATAGCGGCCGTTATGCCGCGCGCGAGGTGATGCGGCTGATCGAACAGCACAAGACGACGCTGGTATTCACCAACACGCGCAGCCTGTGCGAGTTGATCTTCCAGGACCTGTGGGCAGTGAACGAGCAGGGTCTGCCGATCGGAATTCACCACGGCAGCCTCGATCTCGCCGCCCGTCGCAAGGTCGAAGCGGCCATGGCTGACGGTCGCTTGCGTGCGTTGGTAGCGACGGCCAGCCTCGACCTGGGGATCGACTGGGGGGACGTCGACCTCGTCATTCAGATGGGCGCCCCCAAGGGTAGCTCGCGGCTGCTGCAGCGGATCGGCCGTGCCAATCATCGGCTCGATGAACCGAGCCGCGGAGTGCTGGTCCCCGGCAACCGCTTCGAATATCTCGAAGGCCAGGCCGCGCTGGACGCAATCGACGAAGGCGAACTCGATCCGGAAGATTTCCGGCAGGGGACACTCGACACGCTCGCCCAGCATATTCTTGGCCTCGCCTGCGCCAGCCCGTTCACTGAGGCCGAGTTGCTGGCTGAAGTTCGATCAGCCGCGCCCTACTCCGAGATCACCGCCGATACATTGAGCGATGTTCTCGGCTTCATCGCCACCGGCGGCTATGCGCTGAAGGCCTACGACCGGTTCCAGCGGCTTGTTGCCGATGCCGAGGGCCAATGGCGGATTGCTCGGTCCGCCGTCGCGGCTCAGCATCGCCTCAACGCTGGAGTGATCGTCGATGCGCCGATGCTCGACGTCCGCTTCCGTGGCGGCCGCCGGCTCGGCCGGGTCGAGGAAGGCTATGCCGCGACCTTGCTGCCTGGCGACCACATCTTTTTCTCCGGACTGAGCCTGGAAGTTCTGGGCGTTCGCGACACCGACCTGATCGTGCAGGCCTCGTCGAAGCCGGCGCGGATCGTCACCTATGGCGGGCAGCGCATGTCGATGAGCACGCATCTGGCAGACCGCGTTCGCCGGTTCCTGTGCGAGCGATCCGAATGGACGCGATTTCCCGACGATGTTCATGAGTGGCTGGAAGTTCAGGCGCGCCGCTCCCGGCTCCCGCAGCCGGACGAACTGCTGGTCGAGACCTTCGCGTTCGAGCGCCGCCACTTCATGGTCGCCTACAGCTTCGAAGGCTGGAATGCGCACCAATCGCTGGGAATGTTGCTGACGAAGCGGATGGAGAAGGCCGGGCTCAAGCCGCTCGGCTTCGTCGCCAACGATTATGCGCTTGCCTGCTATGGGCTCGAGCCGATCGTCGACCCGCGGCCGCTGTTTTCGCCCGACATTCTTGAGCGGGAATTCGTTGAATGGGTCGAGCAGTCCAATCTGCTCAAGCGGGCGTTCCGCGAAGTGGCGGTGATCGGTGGCCTGGTGGAACGGCAGCATCCCGGAAAGCGCAAGTCGGGCCGTCAGGTCACCTTTTCGACCGATCTCATCTACGATGTTCTGCGCCGCTACGAACCCGACCATCTCCTGCTCAAGGCCGCCTGGAACGACGCTCGCGCACGGATGACGGAGCTCGGCCGCCTCGCCCGGCTGGTCGATCGCGCCGCGGCAACCATGGTCCATGTTGCTGCCGAGCGGATCACTCCCATGGCCGTGCCGCTGATGGTGATCGTCGGCCGCGAGGGCTTGCCCCCCGGCGCGGCTGACGAGTCGATCCTGATGGAGGCAGAGGCGCTGGCGCAGGAAGCGATGCGGCTCGACTGACGGCGTTCCGAAGACCACCGAACCGGTAGGCCTTGTGATCGCTGCCGCCATCTGCTCAGCCAGTGCGATGTTATTGAGAATCATCGCTTTGGTCATTCTTCCGGCGCTGCTGGCCGGGTGCGTCGTCGGCACGGTCGCCAAAACCGCGGTCGAAGTTGCGACGCTTCCGGTGAAGGTGGTCTCCGCCGGGGTGGACGCGGCGACGACCAGCCAGTCCGAGGCCGACGAGAAGCGTGGACGGGAGCTGCGCAAGGCCGACGAGGAGCGCGTCCGGCGAGAGCGGGAGGCGGCCAGCTCACGACAACCGCAGTAGCGCCCTTCCTGCCGAACCCACCTTCCGGTTATGAGCGGCGATGCGCTACTTCCTCGATTGCGAATATAATGGGTTCGGCGGCGAGCTGCTGAGCCTCGCGCTGGTCCCGTCCGATCATAGCGAGGAGTTTTATGTCACGCTGGCGGGCTCTCAGCCGGTCGAGCCATGGGTCAAGCGCCACGTCATCCCTTTTCTCGATCATGTGCCGGCTGGACTGGTCTCGCCACGCCTTGGCAGCGAACAGGCGGCGGTTGCGCTCGCTGCCTGGCTTGCCGGCGACTTGGACCCTGAGGTCGTCGCCGACTGGCCCGACGACATCGCCTATTTCTGCCGGCTCCTGACCGTCGCTCCGGGCCGCATGGTCCCGGTGCCGCCCCTTCGCTTTCAGCTGCTGACGCATCACAATTTCAGCACCGCAGCGGCCAGCGCCGTGCCGCACAACGCGTTGCATGACGCGCGCGCGCTGAGGGATCATGTCCTTCAGATGGAGCGTTGACGGGCAATGGCTGAACCCGGAACCGTGATCGGCTGGAAGCTGGACCGGTCGCAACGCGCGGAATTGCTCGGCGACTACCCCGCCCGTTATTCAGACGCAGATGCCGACCATGTCACGCTTGAGACGAACGCTCGCGACAAGCCTCTCCCGAACCCGGTGACGGCTGAGATCATCGGCCATGCCGACGATGGCGACAGCCTGGAAGCCATGGTGGTTGCAATCGACGGCACCAGTGACCGGCCCGATGGCTCGACCTTTCATATCACCTGGTCGCTGGACAAGGGGAAAGGGCGGCGGGCGCGCGAAAGCAATGACCTGCTTCGCGGGCGCCCTTGGACCCCGTTCGATCAAGCCATCCCGATCAGTCTCACTCCGGCCCGGTTCTGACGATGGACTCCGCGTGCACGCCAAGGAACGGAATCCGGCTGTTCCTCGATTGCGATGGAGTGCTTGCGGACTTCGACGCCGGAGCCCGGCACCTGCTGGGAATGTCGCCGGAGCAATTCCAGGCGCGGCACAGCATTCGCGAATTATGGCGGCGGCTTGCAAGGGCGCCCGATTTCTATGCGCGCCTGCCGGAGATGCCTGACGCGCGGACGCTGTTCGATGCCGTCGCGCATCTCGACCCCACCATTCTGACCGGCCTTCCGCTCGGCGACTGGGCCGCGCCGCAGAAAGTGCGCTGGGCTGCAGAACATTTTCCCGGAACGCGCATTATTACCTGCATGGCTCGGGACAAGTTTCGCCACATGACCGGACGCGACGTCTTGGTCGACGACCGCGAAGATCATCGAGATAAATGGGAAGCTGCTGGCGGGACATTCATCCATCATCGCAGTGCGCGCCAGAGTCTGGAGGAACTTTCCCGGATTTTCCCGTCGATTGCGCTGGCGCAATGAAAAAGGCCCCTCCGGGCAGAGGGGCCTTAGAGAATTATTCACGAAAAATCTGATCAGGCCGCTTCGGACAGATCGTCCTTCTCAACCCATTCCGGCCAGAACAGCGGCTCACGGTTGGACCATCCCGGCGCAGTCGCGGCGCTCTCGCTAATCGACTGCAACAGGTGACGCCGCCGCTCCGGATGGAGGTGCGGCAATGCCGCTGCGGCACAGAACGCCGCCGGAAGCCACGGCCGCGATGCTGCACCAATCAGCCGCTCATAGAGGAAGCGGTAGGCCGAAAAGCTCGGCAGCCGATCCTGTCCGAGATCGAACGCGGACAAGGTAACCAATTGTCCAAGGAAGGGTTCGATCGCATCAAGCCCGCTATCGTCCGGGACCTGAAGACGAAGGCTCTCCAGCTGCTTGTATAAGCGCGACTGGGCCCGCATCGACGCAATTTCCGCCGCATCCCGCGCCCACAGCTCGATCGCATCCTCGCGTTCGAACCCGATGTCTAGCGACCGACGAATATAGCGCTGCGTCGACTTCGAAAAATTGGCGAACTCTTTGAGTTCCGTCAGTAGTAACGCACCGCCAGAGGATGGCTTGGTACGCGTGGCCATGACCCGACTCCTTCTGCCCTAGGAAGGATCATGTGCTGGTTCCGCTTGCCAAATGCTTAACCATGATCCCCCGCCCCCGATTCATAAGGAATCACAATTCGATCGAGTCGGCAAGCCCGCTCGTTGTGCGGTGCAGCAATCGGGCAACTATTTTCGTGGATTATTTTTTTCCGGGTAGCCTGATGAGGGCACCGGTTCATTGATATTGCCCGGTTGCGCAGCGGCGCTTGGGTCGGACGCATCCATCGATTCATCGCTGCCGACATCGGCCTTGGCATTGAGGTCGTCGGGATTTTTCTTGAGCTTTCGTTCCAGCTCGGGCTCCGGCGGCCGTGGCTGGGCCGAAGGATGAATCGAGGCGTCCGGTTTGCGATCGTCTGTCACTGGATTGATCCTTTGCAACTTTTCGCCACCAGAACGATCACCGACGGTCGCCCGTTCCCCCTCGCCGGCAGATTGCGAACCTCTTGCAACCGCGCCGGTAACCGCGACGTCCATGGCGACATTGCCGACGGTTCGGAACATGTCGGGGATCGTTTCGACCGCGATCAGCAAGGCGAGCGGTTCGACCGGGAGCCCCATCGCCAGGCAGATGGGTGCAATTGAGGTAACGAAACTCACCTGTCCCGGAAGACTGACGGTGCCATAGGTTGTCACCGCCGCCACGAGCACTCCCGCTACGACTTGCCAGAAGCCAAGCTCGATTCCGAGCCAGTGGGCGACATAGATGGCGACGCCCATGTTCATGGCCGGCCCGGTCGCCCGCATCAGCGCGACGGCAAGGGGCAGAGTCACGTCGGCGCTGCGTTCCGGCACGCCAAGCCGCTGCGCCGCCTGTAGCATGGCCGGGAGCGACGCAAGCGAGGACTGAGTGGAAATGGCGACCGCCTGCGGCGCGATCATCGCTCTGGCGAATGTGCCGAGCCGCCACCTCGCTCCGGCCATCGCCACGCCGTAGCCAGCCAACAGGATCAAGAGGCCAAGCGCGGATACCAGCAGCACATAGTGAATGAGGCCGCCGAGAGCCGCCCCACCAGCGCCTGCCCCAACCGCGAATGCCAGCGCGAAAACGCCCACCGGCGCAAGCCACAGGACCCAGCGGATGACGATTAGCAGCGCCTCTCCTGCCGCTTCGAAGAACGAGAAGATCATCATCCGGCGTTGGCGATCCAGGCGGGTCACCGCGACGGCGAAGGCCAGCGTAAAGACGACCAGCTGCAAGATGCGGTCGGCCGCGGCCGCTGCGATCGGATTCTGCGGAATGATGCTGCGGAGGAAGTCATGAACCGTCGGCACCGCCGCCGCAGCCGCGCCGGCGTCCACGCTGGCGAGCCCGGCCCGAAGTGCGTCCGCCGCCTCGGCCGGAAGCGGGAACCAGCCGATGAGCCACGGCATGGCCACAGCGCCGAACACCGCCGAGCAGGTCAGGACGATCGCGAACCACAACACCGAGCGCCCGGCGACCCCGCCGGACCGCGCCGCGTCGCTGCCGCCGACTAGGCCGGTGATGAGCAGCGTCACGATCAGTGGAATCACAGTCATCCGCAATCCATCGAGCCACATGCCGCCTACAGTCGCGGCAAGCTCGATCGCCGGCTCGCGCCATCCGCCACCCATGCGCGTGATCGCAATCCCGCCGATCAAACCGGCAAGGAGCGCGCCGAGTACCAGCAAGGTACCTCGGCCGCCGCCGCGAGTGGCAACTTCGCTCAAATCGCCCCCTTCCAAGTCCTTTGCAGCTTGCTAACGCGTAACGGTGCCTAGCGCCAAGCTTGCGCGGCAAACCCGTTGCAATTTTCCATTAAATGCATAGCGTTGAACTGACGTCATCTGGGAGGGTGATTGATGGCTACGACTGTCGGCAATGCAGAGCGGCTTTCGGCGGAGCGGCGCTTTTACACGCGCATGGCGCTGTTTCTGGTCGCCATCGTCTTTATTGGCTTCGCCCCCAGCTTTTACCTGCGCGGCCTGGTGACAGTGCCCCGGCCGAACCCGACCCTACCGCTATGGGTCATGCTGCATGGACTGCTGTTCAGCGCGTGGATGCTGTTGCTGGTTGCTCAAACGCAGCTGGTGTCAGCCGGGCGGCGGGATCTGCATATGAAGCTTGGCACTGCCACGATGGTGCTGGCGCTGGCACTGATCCCGCTGATGTATCTCGTTTCCGTGTGGCAGGTCGCCCGCGCCAACCAACCACCGTTCACCGATCCGCTGAACTGGACGATTGTTCCGCTCGCACCCATTCCGGCGTTCGCAACGATGGTCTGGATCGGCTGGTCGCGGCGTCTCCAACCACAAACTCACAAGCGCGCGATGCTGTGCGCGGCCTTGATGATGTCGGATCCGGCGTTCGGCCGCCTGCCGGTCGCTCCGCCAACATTGGCAGGGTTCGCCTTCACCAATCTGCTCGCCCTGGCGACCTTCATTCCGTTGGTGATCTGGGATCGACGCACACTCGGCAAGGTGCACCCGGTTACCTTGCTTGGGCTGTCGCTCTTCGCGATCGCCCTGCTGGTGCGGCTTGCCTTCCTCGCGACGGGAGCATGGGCGCCGATCGCGCAGCAACTGCCCGGCATCTGAGGCGGTCCGGCACGGAGTCTGTGCTGGAACGTTGGATAAGGTAACTTCTGCTTGCAGGAGAGAGTCCGATGTCCCTTGCCCGCGTCGTTTCCCTGCTCGGATTGGTCACCGCAATACCGGCTTTAGCCCAGCAGCTCCCTACCGTCCCGGTGGCGCTTCACAGCTACTCCTATGCTCCAAGCCCGATCAGGCTGCAGGCTGGACGGCCGGTGCGGCTGTTCTTCACCAACGCCGCCAGCAAAGGCCATGACTTTACGGCTCGGCGATTCTTCGCCTCCGCGCGGATTCTTTCGGGGAGCGCCCCAGAGGGCGAAGTCGAGCTGCGGCCGGGACAGAGCAGTTCCATCGACCTAATTCCATCGCGTGGCCGCTACCAGGTTCATTGTGGTCACTTCATGCACAAGCAGCTGGGGATGAGGTCGGAGATCATCGTCGAGTAGCGTCTCTCCGGCGTGCTCCTCCGCGACGGCCGATCAGGCGCTCGACCGCCTCATGACTGCTGGCCTCCGCACCCGCTTCGCGTTCCAATTCCTCGCGGATCCGCTCGAGCTCAGCTTCGGTCAGATGCTCAATCCCGATGAAGCGGTTTCTCGCATGGCCGACAGCCCGAATGATCTCGTCAAGCTTAGCCTGGATTGCGGCGCCGTCCCGGTTTTGCTGGTTCTGAATCAGGAACACCATCAGGAAGGTCACGATGGTGGTTCCGGTGTTGATCACCAATTGCCACGTGTCGGACCAACCGAACAAGGGCCCGCTGATCGCCCAAACCAGCACAATCGTCAGCGCGAGAATGAAGGCCCACGGCCGCCCTGCCGCTGCGGCGACCCGCCCGGCGATTTGTTCGAAGATCCGTTTCATACCGTCTCCCCCGGTTGTCGCTCAACCGCGATCCTGGCGCTGTCAACGAGTCGACATCAAAGCCACGCGGAAGCTATCTACAGCCCGTCGAATCCCTCAAAGGTCAGGGGACTTGATCATGAACGATCGCCTTCCGCAACTTGACCGCGTGTTCGTGACTGACGCCGGACTTGAGACCGATTTCATCTACAATCGCGGCTTCGATCTGCCCTGCTTCGCCGCGATTACGTTGCTTCAAAACGAAGCTGGTCGAACAGCGCTGGAGGAGTATTTCCGCTCCTTTCTCGCTCTTGCGCAGGAGTATGGGACCGGCTGCCTGCTCGAAAGCGCGAGCTGGCGCGCGGGCCGCGATTGGGCCCAACCGCTCGGCCTCAGCCTGGACGAGCTGGCGGACTTCAATCACCAGGCCGTCACGATGCTGGCAGAGCTCAAGAAGCAATTCGGCGGCAGCGGTCTCCCCATCGTCGTCAGCGGCTGCATCGGTCCACGCGGCGACGGCTATGATCCGGGTACGATCATGACCTCGAGCGAGGCGCACTCCTATCATGGGTGGCAGGCGAATGTGCTGGCTGCGGCAAGGCCCGACCTGCTGTCGGCGATCACCATGACCAACATGCCGGAGGCAATCGGCATCGCCCAGGCGGCTCGGGACCTTGCACTGCCGGTGGTGATCTCATTCACGGTCGAAACAGATGGGCGAATCCCGGCCGGAGAGACGATCGAGGCGGCGATCCGTGCAGTCGATGCGGCTACTGACTGCTATCCCGCTTACTATATGATCAATTGCGCCCACCCGACGCACTTCATGGACGTGCTTGGGCCGGGCGAGTGGTCGCGACGCATCGGCGGGGTCCGCGCCAACGCCTCATGCTGCAGTCACGCCGAGCTGGACAGGATGACCGAGCTTGATAGCGGCAACCCGGCAGAACTGGCGCAGCTGTATCGGCAGATTCGACAGGCGCATCCGCAGATCCAGGTGCTGGGAGGATGTTGCGGAACGGACCTGCGCCACATCACCGAGATCGCGAAAGCTTGCGTCGCGGCGCCGATTGCTGCGGCGAACTAATCCTTGAAGGAATGGGTGCCGAATCGCGTTGGCGCATTCTTGCTGCTGATCGCGGCAGCCCTTGCGCTGCCACCGAAAGCTCACGCCACGGCAAAGCCGCCACTGGTTCTCGCCGCCGCAAGCCTGCAGGAGGCTCTGAGCGAAGCAGCGGCGTCCTACACAGCCGCGGGCCATCCGCGACCGGTCATTTCCTTCGCCGCGTCATCGGCGCTAGCGCGTCAGATCAGCGTGGGAGCGCCGGCCGACATCTTCATCTCCGCCGACGAGGAGTGGATGGATTTCGTTGGCAAGCAGGGACTGCTTCGGAAATCCAGCCGGGCATCATTTCTCACAAACCGCCTTGTGCTCATCGCCCCCGCGCGCCAACCGCTGCGCTTGAGGATCGCGCCGCGCTTCGCACTAGCTGCGGCGCTCGGTTCCGGGCGGCTGGCAATGGCCGATCCGGCGGCGGTGCCCGCCGGCAAATATGGCAGGGCCGCTCTGATCCGGCTGGGCGTGTGGCGGGCCGTCCAGCCGAAGATCGTCGCCGCGGAGAATGTCCGCTCCGCCCTGCTGCTGGTGAGCCGCGGCGAAGCGCGCGCGGGGATCGTCTACGCGACCGATGCCCGTTCCTCCCGCGACATCGCCGTCGCCGGAATGTTTCCGACAGCGTCGCATCCGTCGATCACCTACCCGCTGGCGATCCTTGCACGCAGCCGCAACCCGGAGGCCGCGCGATTCCGTCAATTCCTGTTGTCGCCTCGCGCCGCGGCGATCTTTCGCAAATATGGGTTTGGCATGCGTTCCCCATCGCCCTCTCAAAGGCGCTGAAACGAAATGAGGGCCGGCGTTTCCGCCAGCCCTCAATCGCGCCGAGTTAGGTTGTGCCGGTGTTCGTGAACAGGTTTCCGTTGCCGGTCTCCTGTCGTTCAATCCTGGCTCGCCTCTCTCAGGCGTCGCCTCCTGCTTTGCATCCCTCTTGCGAGTTCCGCATCGCATTTCAGCGGCCCTTCGTGGGACGGTCTTGCCGCGCTGACCCGCTCTGTTTCCAGAGCCGCCGTGCACGGAACAGCCCATCTCTTCCGGCGCCTCGAACCGGCAGTTGAAACATGGTCCTGCTTCCAGGTCCGCTATTCCCGTTGCCGGCGGAGATCGGGGCCGTGGCTCTGGCCGTCCCTTGCAGGAGGGCCGGGACCGTAGTCCCGATCACGAATTGGAGACTGACTCCGTCGCGCGAGTCGCTCCAAGCGGAATCATCAATCATCCGCCTGTGGATAACGGGGATTTCGGGGGCGAAATGGTTGCCGTTCTGTTCTTCTC